>JAHDEQ010000062.1:3578-9148 GCA_020628755.1 Saprospiraceae bacterium | reverse complement strand
CTACTCGTCGAAACCGAACTTTGGACAGACGACTGGAAAACCATGTGCCAAAACAGTAAGTGGAAAGATTTTAAAGAGTTCGGCACTCGCAAAAAAGGACATATTGCCCTCCAAGATCATGGCGATCGTGTCTGGTTTAGAAATATTAAGATTAGAAAACTCTAATTTGTATCTACGTTTCTATGTGTTGGTGTGTATGCGTCACAAACACATAGGTATCTACCTGTCGTTAGACAGGCACAAACACAACCAATAATGAATCAATCAAGACTTTTTAATGCAAGCTGTATTGCGCTTATCGTAACGGCCATGACCTTTGCCATTCGTGCGGGAATATTGGGCCAACTGGGCGTAGAATTTAACCTTTCTGATACGGAATTGGGTTGGGTCAACTCAATGGCGTTTTTTGGATTTCCAGTAGCTACCATTTTGTTGGGATTACTTTATAATACGATTGGCCCTCAAAAAATCATGTGGATAGCTTTTATTAGCCATGTACTAGGATTAGTATTGACGATTTTTGCAGGAGGATTTTGGGGCTTACTCATTTCGACCTTTTTTATTGGTTTTGCCAATGGAGCAGTAGAAGCGGGTTGCAATCCAATGATTGCCAATATGTATCCGAGTAATCAAACGACGATGCTTAATAAATTTCACGTTTGGTTTCCTGGTGGAATTGTGATTGGAAGTTTGGTTTCTAAATTTATGACAGATGCTAGTATGGGCTGGCAAATGCAAATTGCTGTTATGATTATTCCCACCATCATTTATGGAATGATGATTTTGGGACAAAAATTTCCAGAAAGTGATAATTTAGAATCCAATACAGGTGAAAATATCAAAGCACTGTTTTCGCCGCTTTTTATATTTATGATGTTGTGTATGACCCTGACCGCAACTACAGAATTAGGAACACAGCAATGGATTGAAAAACTGTTAGGCAATGCAGGTGCAAGTCCAATGCTTGTCCTAGCAATGGTAACAGGTTTGATGGCAGTGGGACGTTATTTTGCTGGACCAATTATACATCGTCTAAATCCAGTAGGTGTTTTATGGGCTTCATCAATTATAGCAACGATAGGTATTGTATTGATGAGTCTTTCGACTGGACCAATGGTTTATTTAGCAGCTATATTATTTGCAATAGGAGTGATGTATTTCTGGCCAACGATGATTGGTTTTACAGGAGAATATTTACCCAAAACAGGAGCTTTAGGAATGTCCCTCATGGGCGGTGCAGGTATGTTTGCCACCTCTTTGTGGCAACCTGTGATTGGTGGTTGGTTAGATACGGAACGAGCAAAAGCCTTAGCAAGTGGCGTTACCGCAGAAGCAGCAGAATTGGCAGCAGGACAAGCAACTTTAGATAATATTGCTTTCTTTCCTGCTATCTTGATAATTGCCTTTGGAATACTCTTTTTCTTTAGAAAACGAATTTTAGAATAAAAGACAAAGGCACAGCGTTTTCGCTGTGCCTTTATCTTTAAGAAACTCTGCTTTCTCTGTTCTCTCTGTGGTTCAAAAATTATCGTTTCACCGCCTTCATCAACACATAATCGCCCTCTTCGTCTTTTGCATTAACCAATTCATAATAGCCATCTTGCATCAAGACAACAAATTGGTCAAACGTCACCAATTTTCCATCCTCATTTTTGATGATACTTTGCGGTGTGATTTCAACTTCTTTGGGAAGTGGGGGAGGAGGCACATCTTCAACAATATCCAATACTTCAGGCGGATTTAATCCATTGTTGATGGCAGCAATTAATTTATCTTCAATACTTCGATTTACACCTGAATAGGTCGCTTCAATTTTTCCAGAACGATTAATCACAAAATGGGTCGGATAACCATACACACCAAATTGTTCAGCAATATTTTTACCTTCTGGAATAATATTATACGAAAAAGGATGTTTGGTCAAAAAGGACTGAATACGAGCTGCCTTATCCAAGGAAGGAGCAAGAAAAACAACATCAGAATTACCCCTAAAATGTTCGACGACCTTATTGAGTTGTGGCATTTCATCTACACAAGGTTTGCAAGCTGCAAACCAAAATTTCATAACAACCACTTTTCCTAATAAATTTCCCATATCAAACTGCCGATTGTTTAAATCGCTTCCGCTAAAAGGAGGTGCAGTAGATAAAGGCGCACTACTTCTCCGAGGCGTTGCGGGAGCAACTGCCGCATCCAACACAAAGACTTCGAGCAACTTGCCATCTGCATCAAAACTTGGTGCAATTTCATAACCTGTACCCGAAGTCCAAGCCAAAAAAGTATCAAAAGAAATCAAATTTCCATTGATGTCTTTAAAAACCGTTTTAGAATTGAGAGGAATTTCTTTCGGCTGTGCAAAAGCATACATTGCAGTGGCCAGTAAACTTAAAACTAGAAAAAATCTTTTCATGTGACCGATTTTTAGTAAACCGATTGGTGAAGTTTTCAACTTCACAGCATCTATTTTGAAAGTTTTCAACTTTCGTAAAATCTATTTTTTCTTAAAAACATAACCTGCTTTCACCGCACCCCAAACCTGCTCGTCCTTATCACTAAAACCTTGATCCCAACTTTCTATTCTGTCAGGGCGGATAGCTACTTTTGAGGTGGCGTAGCTTGCGCCACGCAAACTACTTTGACACTCTTTATCACGAGTAGAACCTTCAAAAAGGTTGCCGTTTTTCATGTTTAAGTAAACGCCACAACCTTCACGCTCCTTCAAAATAGAAGCATCAAACTGTTCAAAATACTTAGGATTTGCCCATTTACCGATAAAATCCTCCTCATTCTCAATGCTAAAAACAAGACTTATAAAGTTTTTCTTATCCAAACGTTCTACCTTATATACACGTTGGCGATACGGCTTTTCGGGCATACTCGCAACAGCTTGTTCGACATACAGCCAATAGCCCTCACGCGATTGCCAAATCGGATACATTTGAAGCGAAATATTATAATAAGAAGAATCTTGTGCAGCTTGTGCCGAACTATTAAAAGAGCCCGTCATCATACGCATCAGTTTTTGAAGACTTTTATCGGTCTTTACTGTTTTTTTAGAAATGGAGCAAGCACTTATAGTTCCTATAAGTGCTAGGAATAGGGCGATTCGTATAAGCATTTTGAACGTTTTATATGTAAAAATACAATTTCTACATCTTTTTTTGCCCAAAATTCAATTCTTTAACTCATATTGCAATTTGAACTTGTTAATTTGGTGAGAATTTCACTGTATAAAATTTATACCATGTCTCCAACATACCAATCCTTTCTAACGCAAGAACTGCCCAATCAATTGCGAACTTTAGAAGCTACTCAACAACCCAATTTTGGAATAATGACGGCACATCACATGGTCGAACATTTGGTTTATGTGACCAAAGTTCTTTCCAGAAGAAAAGGAAAACCCGAAGGAGAACCTACCAAAAGCCAACGCTACTTCCGAAAATTTATCGAAAGCGGCTGCCCTTTTGAGTACCGACCCAAAGAAGGGGCAACGGTCAATGATCTGAGAACTTCAACTATAGGAGAAGCGATTCAATTGTTAGAGATGGCGATTCAAAATTACTACGAACTATTTGAAACGAATCCTGAATTTAAAAGCTATAATCCGATGATGGGCGAGTTTAATTTATCAGAAATTGAACTATTTATGTATCAACATGGGCGTTGGCATTTACACCAATTTGGGTTGGTGGAAGTGTTTGAGGCGATTATATAGAAGGTATGAAAAAGAGGGAGACTTTTAAATATATTTATTTGGCAGTTTTTGGCTTATTTTGCGAATGGGCAGGTAAAATAACCAAACTTTCAATGTTTAAAACTGGAATTTTTTTACTATCTATTTTTGCTTTTATTAATGTGGCCGTTGTACTATTATTTTTTTCAAAATTACTAGGAATTGCAATTTCTTGGATTGGTCTTTTGGTAACGTTTATACTGGTCTATTTATGCCATGCTCGTTATTTTCTAAAACCAGAAAATAAATGGGGATTAAATTTAGCTTACACTGGGCTGGAAGAAAATGATAAAAACGCAGTTAGTAATGTTGTCAAAAAAATAATGCTACTTGATATTATCGCACTCATGAGTTTTTTGATTTATTAGAAATTTATCGCCTCCTTGTATGCGTTTTTAAAATCCGTTGTTTCTCTTGACGAACCAATTCATGCTTACGATGTCCCCAAATTTTATCGCGTGCTACTCGACCCGATTCTTCTAAGTTTACAATTGGTAAAGGATAATCTTTTCCTATTTTGAAATTGGCAAAAGTCTGATCCATTGCGGTCATTTTCCAGGGTTCATGGATGAAATTTTCGGGTACGGTTTCCAATTCTTTTACCCATTTTTTGATAAAGACTCCTTGTGGGTCGTGCTCTTGCGATTGTTTGACGGGATTATAAATCCGAATCATATTCACCCCCGTCACACCAGCTTGCATCTGAAATTGTGGATAATGAATGCCTGGTTCATAATCCAAAAATTGATTGGCCAAATGATAAACTCCGTCCCACCAATCTTGATCCAAATGGTGGCAAAAAAAGGAGACTAACATGGCTCGCATCCTAAAATTCATCCAGCCTGTTGCGTGGAGACAACGCATACAGGCATCAACCAAAGGAAAACCCGTTTGCCCTTCTTTCCAAGCTTTTATAAAAGCCTCATTTTTTGAGTGTTCCAACAATTCATAACCACGATTGACGCATTTTTTCTCATAAGAACACTCGACTTCAAATTTCTGAATAAAATGACAATGCCATTTCAAGCGTTCCAAAAATCCACCAAAAGCACGTTTGTATTTATACGTATTATAATGCTCTTTGACATATTGATAAACCTGTCGAATACTCAAATTTCCCCAAGCCAAATGCGGCGAAATACGCCCACAAGAAGTCCGACTTTCGAGTGGTTTTGAAATCAAACTATGATACTTAAACCCTCGTTTTTCAACAAAGGATTGCAAATAACGCCATGCGTTTTTTGTACCAGCTTTTTGATAAGTTTCAGGGTAGCTTTTGAGTTTGTTTTCAAAGTCAGAAGGGAGTGGAAAAGGATTTTTTCGCAAAGAAAATTTGCTTTCTGAATAAGTATTTTGGATTGGTTTCGAGTGCATATATACAAACCATTGCTTATCCCAACCATCTCGATTTTGGATGCCACGCAGAATGCCATCTCGCTGAAATTCTTGCCAAGAGATTTGATATTGCTTACAAAAAGATTGAACTTTTTTGTCTCGATCAAAAGTGATTTGAATACCTGATTCTCGATGAGAAAATATATTTTGAATAGAAAATTGCGCTCCCAAAAAAGCCAACACTTCTATGGCTTCGCCATAGAAAAGCTCTACGCCACGCTTATAAGGTTCAAGCTCTTTATTGATGTATTGAATCGAATGATAAACAAATTGTAAATGCCGTAGCGAAGTATCAGGATATGTAATAATGGAAGGTTCAAAAAGATAAATAATCAGGTAAGGGAGCTCACTTTGCTCGGCTGCTTGGAGTGGAGCATGGTCTTGTAAACGTAGGTCACGTTTTAGCCAAACGATATTGATTTTTTCTAGCAAAATATTA
>JAHDEQ010000062.1:2134-3478 GCA_020628755.1 Saprospiraceae bacterium | reverse complement strand
GTTTAGGAAAGCAGTTGATTTTATCTCTTTGAAATTTTATTATTGGATATGCTTCTTTGGCGAGTACACTTAAAGCGATTAATGTCAGGATTACGCTTTTTGAGATGCTTCTGACTCACACCCGAATTGACCCGTTTTCGCCACAACTTAAAACTCTTTTCTTTGAGTGTACGCCGCATCAATTTGATAACTTGCGCTTCGGGCAAACCAAACTGCGCCTCAATCGCATCAAATGGAGTTCGGTCTTCCCAAGCCATTTCGATGATGCGATTGTGGTCTCGCTCGTTGAGTTCTTTCAATTTTTTATTTTTCATAAAATGATTTTCTGTTCAATCAAATCGGAAAATAAAAGCAAATTATCTTCTGAAAGGGTTTTATATTTCAAAGCCTTGAAAATAAAAAGCTCATGGTCGCCCGTCGTGATTTGTTCTTGCTTTTCGAACAAAACATAAGCGGTAGCATTTTTTAAAACCTTTTTGCTATGCCATTCGGTGAGTAAATCTCTTTTTTGAAGATAATTTTCCTTGTCGTAGTCTTTACCTGAACGCTTGCCCAAAGGACGAATCAAATTGGTTTGATTCGCTGCCAAGATTTGCAGAACCGCAATATTATTGTCTTGTAAATTTTGCCAGGTAAACGTTCCTTCTTCAATAGCACAAGCATACAGTTTGGGTTGCCGACTCACTGCCATTACATAGGTACAGATATTCATATTGACCTGCTCGCCAACATAAGTTGCCAAAGAATAAACTGAACTATTGGTAATATTCCAAGGTCGTCGCATGGATTAATGCATGAATGTGTGAATGAACAAATGCAAGAATGAGCTAAAGATGATTTAGACTAGAACTTTAGGTTTTTGATAGACTCCAAACTTCTTGTCAATTGCTGCTCGACGATAATCAAATATCTCTGCCAATTGTCGTTTGATAAAAACGGTATTCGCTATCGCACCTAAAAATCCTAAAGGCGGCTGATACGTGACAATGTCTTTCATATAAACTCCTCCATCAATTTTTTTGATGTGATGTTCATGATGCCACATCGTGTAAGGGCCAATCCGTTGTTCATCAACAAAAAACTTATTTTTTTCGATATGTGTAATCTCCGTCACCCAAGTCATTTTAATACCCAACAGAGGACTTACCTTATAACTGATAATCATACCAGGATACATCTTTTTAGGTAAATTAGGACTTGTTATTTTAAAGCCCATATAATCGGGTGTAATGTCCTTGAGATTGTGCGGCGAAGACATAAAATCCCAAACCTCATCCATTGATGCAGGGATTTTTTGCTCCTGTATGAGTTGATAAAAAGCCATAATAAAAGTGTTCACGTATT
>JAHDEQ010000062.1:0-2034 GCA_020628755.1 Saprospiraceae bacterium | reverse complement strand
TACTTAGTTCTTCAATTTTTTTCAGAATTTCTTCGGCTTCTGCGTGTTTTGCATCACTTGCAGCACGGTCAGTGCGTGACAAGTGGTAGGCTTGCTCTAGGAGGTCTTGGTACTTGGCCTGTAATTTTTCGACAGGTGATTTTTTTTTGAATAGTCCAAACATTGAAATTGTGTTTGCGTGTCTATGTGTTTATGTATTTGTGTTGATTGATACTTAGACACACAAACACGTAAACACATAAGCACTAGGTTTTCAATACTGACATTCCGCCATCAACATGGAGGATTTGTCCGCTTATCCAGCTTGATTTTTCGGATAATAAAAAAGCTGCCGTCTCGGCAATATCTTGGGCTGTACCAATGCGTTTGAGGGGATGGCGTTGGGCATTGGCAGCACGTTTTTCGTCGGTACTTAGTAGTTTGGAGGCTAGGGGAGTGTCGGTCAAAGAGGGAGCGATACAATTGACTCGGATTTTGGGAGCAAACTCGGCTGCAAGGGAGCGAGCTAAACCTTCAATAGCTCCTTTGGAAACGGCTACTTGACTATGAAAATTGAAGCCACTTTGTACAGCAACTGTTGAGAAAAATACAATAGATGATTGTTCAACGGCTTTTAACGGTTTCAAACTAGCTTGAATGCTCTTAATCGCACCTAGCACTTGTAGCTGAAAATCAGCTACAAAAGCGTCTGGTTTGAGGCGATGAAAAGGTTTTAAATTAATAGAACCAGGACAATAGACCAATCCATCCAATTTTTCGGGCAGAAAACTCATATCCAAATTTTCATCCAATACATTCAAATGATGATATTGTAAATTGGAATATTGACTTTGAACTTCGCTCTGATTGTAAGTAGCCCAAACTTGATGCCCCGCACTAGCCAATTGATAGGCTAGTGCCATACCTATACCTGAAGAACCACCGATTATCAAATAATTTTTCATGACAAGGAAACAGCATTTTACAAAAATGGTTTATTTTTGTGAGTATATGTATCTATGTGTTTGCGTGTCTATGTCTGCTTTTTTTAGCAGATATTTAAAGTCATAATCTTCACAAACACATAAACATCTACCTGTCGCTAGACAGGCTTCAACACCTATAAAACGAATAAAATTATGACTATCAAAGCAGCCAATCCTGAAGAATATTTAAGTGCAATTCCTGAAGAAAGAGTACCTTATATGACAAAACTAAGGGAAACTATTTCGGCAAATATTCCAGAAGGTTTTGAGGAATGTATGCAATACAATATGATAAGTTTCGCTGTGCCGCACTCTCTTTATCTTGATGGTTATCATTGCAAACCTACCGATAGACTACCTTTTGTGAGTATTGCCTCGCAAAAGAATTTTATTGCATTATATCACATGGGCATCTATGCGAACCCTGAAATTATGGAATGGTTTGTTGAAGAATATCCCAAACATTGCAAGCGCAAACTGGATATGGGCAAAAGCTGTATTCGTTTCAAAAAGATGGAAGAAATCCCTTATGATTTGATTGCCGAATTGATGCAGAAAATTTCGGTGAAAGATTGGATTAAAATTTACGAGGCCACTATTAAAAAGTAAAAAATGACAAGAAGTATAAGTGAAAGCATCTCTATTGTTGCTAGACCTGCAATAGTTTTTGATGTATTGATACGACCGACTTGTATTAGACAATGGTGGTTTGCCAAAAGGGTTATTATTCGACCAAAAGTAGGTGGAGCATTGGCTATCACTTGGGGTGAAAACGAGGATGACCCCGACTATTTTGCCCTTGCTGAAATCAGGGCACTCAAGCCAAACACCCAATTGAAAATTGAATACCTTGATTCCTTTGCCAAAACAGGCGGTTTGCCTAGCGAAGCTCAAATGACCGTGTCATTTGACATTCATGAAAATGCAAAAGGTTCAACATTGAGTATTTTACAAGAAGGCATTCCCAACAACTCCGAATTCGATAACTATTATAAGGATTGTATAAAAGGTTGGAATGAGGTTGCTAATAAAATCAAAGAAGTAGTGGAGTCTATATAAAAACGCAAGC
>JAHDEQ010000061.1:8530-20576 GCA_020628755.1 Saprospiraceae bacterium | reverse complement strand
GCCCATTAAAATGGGCGAATACAAAATGCTAAGAAATTTATTTTACAGTGTAATAGGTAGTAAGACAGAAAAATTAATATGAAAAACTTCTTTAGAATCCCTTAAATTTTCAACATAATTTCTTTGCAATGATTTATTCAAATTTTACGGGATGAAGTTTTTACATAAGACAATTTTGTCTGTCAACTTAAGAGAAAACCTGTTTGATGTAATAAAATAAACCTTTAGAATGTTATAAGTTCTAGTAATTTCATCTATTCTACCTTATGCAGAAAATCTTTACTGGAATCATTGCTTTTTTTTGTTTTTGTACCTTTTCTTTTGCCCAAAACTTAGTACCCAACGGTGGTTTTGAAGAAGTCAAAAAAGAGGCTTATTCGATGATGGACTCTGGTATAGAGTTCAAAAAATCTATGAAATTTTGGGACACGCCCAACCTTGCTTCCACCGATTTGATTGGTTCTCGTTTTCGTTCTCCTAAGTTTAAGCCTATTCCTGCCCACAATGGCAACAATATGGCTGGCCTTGTCATTCATGGCGATTTTTGGTCCGAATATGTCCGAGTAATTTTGGCTGATACGCTCCAAAAAGGCGTGGAATATTATGTCGAATTTTGGATGGCTTATAACGAAGAATACCACAAAGACGAAAAGAAACGTTTTTTGAATCCTTATTTTGGTGCTGTAACCGATGAAAAATTTTTCTTTAAAGACAATAAAGTCATTGAACACAAACCTCAAGTATTTTCTGCTGCTCCAATCGAATTAGTTCCGAACCAATGGGTGAAAATCAAAGGTAGTTTTGTGGCTGATAAAGAGGCTACGCATCTTTATATTGGACAGTTTTATGATCCAAGTGTCAATAATGAAATTTTGGTCGGATATTTTTATATAGATGATGTTCGACTCGAAAAATTTAGTGATGTTTCAACGGTTTATACACCCAAAGAATCGGCGCCCGATGGACTGAATAATATTTATTTTGAAACAGACAAATATGAATTGATTGGCCAATCCTTCACCACCTTAAACAAGGTTGTGGACTACCTCAAAAAGAATCCTTCTTTATCCATACAAATCAATGGACACACCGACAACGAAGGCGAAGCCTACCACAATATGGAGTTGTCGAATAATCGAGCAAAAGCAGTTTTAAATTATTTAGTTCAAAATGGAGTTCCTCAAAGTCGTCTTAGCTATCAAGGTTTTGGTAGCAACAAACCTATTGCAACCAACACTACCGAAGATGGTCGCCAGCAAAACCGTCGGGTCGAGTTTTTGGCTTCTAATGCGCTCATCAAAAATCAATCTTTAGACAAGGTTGATGTTGCTGAAGCAGATTTGAGTTATAATTTTTCTACTAAAAAAAATGACCTTACCAAAAATCAAAAAATCGGAAAACTCAAATCTTGGAATTGCAATGAAGGCAGATACCCAAAATCTCCTGACAAAAAAATACTTGTAAAACAAAAGGAGTATCTTAGAAAGGATGCAACGCCTTATATCTTAAAACGTACTACTGACCAAAAATTTGTGTTGTTTAACGACTCGCAAGAACATCCGCAAACAAGGGCTTATTTTATGTCTTTATTAGAAGATTTATACAACCAAGGCTTTCGACATTTAGGTGTAGAAGCTTTGGATTATGTGGATACAGATTTGAATTCGAGGGGCTATCCTTCCATCAATACAGGCGACCGAACCGACGAACCTATTTACGGAGAGTTGTTGCGCCATGCGCAACAACTAGGTTTCCAGTTATTTCCTTATCGAGCCAAAAAGGCAGAAATCGAAAAAGCTACCCGCATCGTTGCTCGAAACGAACATTTGAGCAAAGACAATCATAATTTGACGCTTTCGGCCATCAATTGGGCGCAAGCCATGAACATCAATCGCTACAGTCAAAATCATCCCAACGAAAAGTTATTAGTTTATGCTCATCGGCAAAATATCCGTGAAAAAGACCTCGAAGGCGTGCGTTATATGGGCGCTTGGCTACAACAATTTACCAAAGAAGATCCGCTCACTATCGAGCAAGCCTTGATGAACGAACGCTGCTACGACAACGAATATCCAGAATACTATACCGCAAAAGCAGAACAACCAATAGTCTTTGCCAAAAATGACAAGGTATTAGTAAAAAAAGAAAAAGATACTTTCAAAAAGCAAGAGAATATTGCTTATGATATTCAAGTGTATCACCCTCGAACGAAGTATAATGACAAGCGTCCTTTGTGGTTTAATACCTTTGAAGATAAGACCATCTTTAGAGTTAATTTGGATAAATACCAAATGAAAGCTCCTTGTTTGGTCATGGCTTGCCATGCCAATGAAGACCCCGAAATTGCCATTCCTGCAGATGTGATTGAAGTGAAATCTCGCAACCAATCGCCAACTTTAATGCTGAAACCTGGGAACTACACGTTGATTTTAAGAGACAAAGAGAAACGAAAAAAGTTGGAAATCGTAGTAAATTGATACCAAACCATCTGCAAATTGTAAATACGAAATAATGAAATTACCCATAACACAGGAGACAATTGCGGAGCAAATTGGTCGTCCAATGAAATCACCTGTTTTGGTGAGCAATCTTTCCAATTTAGGGATTGACCAAGCAGCTTTTTTAAAGTATTTCAAGCCTTTATCCGCAGAATTGACTTGGGACGAATACGACCCAAGACGTTTGAGGATAGAATTGTTAAAAGAATTTTTTCCACAGGATAAAGATGAATTGGATGCTCTTTTCTCGCTCTATTTTACAGGAAAAATTTCAGAAAAATCTCTACTCCACTGGATTGTAAAATTAAATCCTGAGCAGCACAAAAAATACAAAGCCATCAAGCCTTGGCGACGACGTTCTATTAGCCAGTTTTTATTGACCAATGATAAAAATACAATTACAGTTGAACGAGAAAAAGTCCAACAATTTGAACAAAATTTGGATAGTACGGATTTTCGGTCTTTGCCCAGAGTTTTTGCAGAAGCACCAAAAAGTCATGTAGAAAATGAACTATTTACTTCGTTTTTGAAAGCTATGTTTGAGCAGACGCAAAAAATAACGGCCAAAAAATTAAAGAAAATCAGAATGGTCGTTCACTTTATGAGCGTTAAATCCACTCAAGAAAATCCAGGAGATAATTCGCCCGAAGGCGCACATGAAGATGGCGCAGATTTTATAGTCTCAGCATTGGTCATCAATCGCATCAATGTGACGGGCGCAGAAACCCAAATCATTGAACAATTTGAAGATAAAAGTCGAGAAACGATATTGAAATATACCTTGCAAGAAGGCGAATTTGTTTTTCAGGCAGATACGGGCGAAGAGAAAATTTATGGCAACGACCTTTGGCATCATGTGACTCCTTTTTATGTGGATGATATGGAAAAAGGAGAGAGTTGGCGTGATATTATTGGTTTGGATATTTTGATTGTAGAGTAAGTGGGCCACAGACTTTAGTCTGTTTTTGTAGTAGGAAAATAAATTAACAATCTCTATATTTATCATTTAGTCCTTTGCCAGCCAAGAGCAATGGTTCAATTTTTTCTAAGCGTTTGATTTTGGTTGCTTCTCGTTTGGCTTCTGCAATATAGTTGGCGTATTCTCGCTGTTTTGATTTCGATAATTTTTCAAAAGCCATGTGTGTGGAAGGCTTTTTTTCAAATAACTGCTGCAATTCTGGTGGAATAATAACAGGTTTGGTATTGCGCTGTGGTTTCACTTCCAAACCTTGCTCCGAATTGTGCATGGCTTCGTAAATATATGCTTTGATTAAATCTTCGTCTTGTTGAATTTCTTCCAAAGAAGTAAATCGCCATTGGCGCATTCCTTTTGCTTTAGACTTCTCATCGCTATACAGTTTTTGAGCTTCATCGCTTAAAAACACTCCATGAAAAAACCAAATTGCGACATAATTTTTCGTCGCTCCAATAGACATCACCAAACGACCTTTTTGATGATAACAGGGAAAATTCCATTTGATGGCTTCCTCCATATTGGTGTCGAGCATCATTGCACGTAGCGAAGTTAGTTCTTCCGTCCATTGTGGATGAATTTCGATATAATGTTCGGGAGAATTAGGTTTGGTCATCATGCTTTATGAATGTTTTGATACAATTTCAAAACTTCCTCTGAAAAAGCAGCCCAAGAGTATTTTTGTTTTTCTATTTCTACATTTTTTGAGAAAGTTTCAAAGCGATTTTTATCGTAAAAATCAGCAATCCATTTTGCTATATCAGAAGGTTCTTTTTGGCAAACGTAGCCAATTTTTTGGTGCGGAATGATTTCTGATAGTCCGCCCACATCTGTTACCAGAATGGGACAATCGAAGTGCATAGCTATCTGCGAAACACCACTCTGACTAGCAGTATGATACGTTAAAGTAACCATATCGCAAGCCGAAAAATACAGTGGAATATCAGCATTGGCTATGAATTTATTATGAATAATAACTCGATTTTCAAGATTGAAATCTTGGATGATTTTCTCATAAGTTTCGATGGGATCGTAAAATTCTCCTGCTACAATTAAGTTGACATCAGAGTCTTGTAATTGAGCATCGCCCAGGGCTTGCAAGAGCAAGTCCAAGCCTTTGTATTTGCGTACTAAACCAAAAAATAAGAGATATTTTCCATCCTTTTCCAAACCCAATTTTTGACGTGCTTTTTGTTTAGAAATCTTATTTCCCAAATTGGTATTTATGGGATGAGGAATATAAATTTTGGGTTTATCCGAAAACTCATTTAATTCGTCTCCAACCGTTCGAGACATCGTAATGAAAGCATCAAAGGCTTGGGTAAAATATCGGGTCAAAGAATGGTCGCCTAGTCTATTTTCGTGCGGAATGACATTATCGCATAAAGCCATTTTGACGATATTTTTATCCAATAAACGTGCAATGCTGCCCAAGCTCATTCCCATAAACGGAATCCAATATCGAAAGATGACCAAATCAGGTTTTTGGGCATTGATATAATTTGCCGTTTTTCGCCAAGAAAGTGGATTGATAGAATTGATAAGTACTTCTATTTCAAGGTCACTTGGCTTTGGGTCGGTCGAAAATTGAGTCTGGCCAGGAAATAAAAAGTTGGGATATTGCAAGCTGAAAGTAACAATCGAAGCAGCGACATCTTTGTCGAGCAAGGCTCGACAAAAGGACTCATTGGTGTCGGCAATGCCGCCTCGCAATGGATAAGCTGGACCAATTATGATGACTTTCATTATTTTAAAAGAAGAGCGATAGATTGTTCAAAACCTTTTACAAAATCGATGTATTCACTGGTAGCTGGCCCGTTAAATCCTGTATGAATACGCTGAACTTTATTATTTTTATCTAAAAAAATAAGGGTCGGGTACGAAAGCACATGGTTGAGCATCGGCAATGCCGCTGCTGCCTCTTTTTTGTTGGAGTAGCCGCCAAGCAAGAGTTCGTAGTCCATACCAAATTTTTCTTTGTAGGTACGAAGTGCGTTAAAGGCTTTTGTTTTATCCCGATATTTTTCAAATGCAATTGTAATGATTTCGAGGTTTTTTGTTGGATTCTTTTTAAAATAGTCAACTAAGAATTTGGTTTCGTCACGGCAATTGGGACACCAAGTCCCCATGATTTGGACGAGTTTGGCTTTGCCTTGATATTTTTCATCCTCCAAAGAAATGCTTTTACCATCTATGTTTTCAAAGGAAAAAGCTAAAGTTTCGTAACCTTCGTTGAGATAAGTTAAAGAGTCAGGACTGGGCAACTCATAATCGGAATTGCGTTTGGCTTCCCAAGTGGTGCGCCAGTGTTTGCCTGAGCGAAACGTACCAATCATGGTTTCGTCTTCTAAAATTTTGCCTTCAAACAAAAAAGCATGAGAACCGTCAAAGCAAGACAAATACAGTTTGTTATCTTGAATTGTACCTTCTAAAAAACGATAATCGCCTGTTTCTGTTAGAAATGTTCCTTCAACTTGATTGCCCGTTTGTTTGAACTGCCCGATAGCTGGATAAGGGTCATCATCGAGACTAAAAGTGGTTTTCCATTTGCCTGTTAGGTCAATTTTTGGGGTTTTACGCAATTGTGTAAAGCGATGGTCTTGTCCATGACGCGCTACAAAAGGAATCGCATAATCTTTGCGATTGCGAACAACCCAATCGCCAGCAAAAACGCCTTCTTCGTATTTGCCAATCAAGTGCGAATCGTAAATTGGAAAGTCTATACGAATCGTATCATCGCCATTCGTAATGTCTCGTCCATACTCAATATCGGTCACTTTGATACGTTCCTCGCCATTGATGATTTCGATATGAAAATCTTTGCCATCTTCGTAAATGACTTCAAAAACAAAGGGTAATTCGCCATCGGTTACTTCTTCAAATTTGACATCTCTGATTTCACTCAAGGGAGCTTTCGTAATATCTTTTTGAGCAACTTTGGGATCGAGTTCGAGGACTGCTCGCCACTTGCCAGGGGCAAGGCCCGTGTGCTGGTTTTCGATAACTAGGCAAGAGGAAATATGGATTGATACGAATAGTAAGATAAAAACAAATCGAATTGACATAAAAATGAATTTTTCAAAAGATTTGAGTAAAGGTAAGAAGTAAGAAGTGTAAGTTGGAAATCTATCTGGCTTTTTCTTTTTTTCTTTCTAAAAAGCTAGACAGGTTTACAGGATATTGTTCTAAAAGTTGAAAACTTTTAGAAGCTAAAATTTAGAGGAAAGTATTTGTGTTTAAATATATTTAGTCGAATTGCGGTCAAAAAGAATGTCTTTTAATTCTTTTAGGGCTTTGTATTCGTTGGGCAGTACTTTTTTAAAGGCTTCTTTAGCAACGACATAAGTACCTTGTTCGAGTGGAAGATTTTCTTTGATAGTGGTTTTGATGATATGCACATCTTCTTTGATAATGGCTCGAACAGATGGAATTTCATGCCAATCTGCTTCCATTGCTATAATTTGTTGCATTTTGCCATTTTCGTCTTCAAAAGGCTCTAACTCAATGAGTTCTTGGTTCTTTTTATACTTTAAGATGCCCTCAGGAATAGACCATTTTTCGTCACCTTCTGCTTTAGATTTGAGTAAGAAAACCTCTAATCCTTTACGATTGATTCTATATATTACTAACCTGGCATGATCAAAAACACTCATAATAGAAGTATTTGGTATCGGGTAAATATTTAAGAATAAACAGCCAATACCCAAAAATGTTGAAAATAAAATGCCAAATTAAGAATAAAAACTACATTTAACAAAAAAGATATTTTTAGTAAGTCAAAATAATCTCAACTCTACGATTCTTTTGGCGACCTTCTTCGGAGTCGTTGGAATGGAGTGGTGCTTTTTCGCCTAAACCTTTGATAGAATAACTGATATGAGGAAGAGTGATTTGTGCTGCTAAATAATCTTTTATCGCATTGGCCCTTTTGAGCGAAAGGTCTAGATTGTATTCGGCTTTACCTGTATTGTCGGTATGACCGACAATAAGAATTTTCTGAGGATTTTTTTGTCTAATTTCTTGCCCAATTTTAGTTAAATCTAACTTTGCGCCTTCTTTGACTTGATGTTGATTGACATCAAAATAAACTTCATTTTTGAGGGTTATTTTTTCTCTTTTGGGTTTGGGAGGTTCTATTGGCGTTTCAAGTTTCTTTGAGCAATTTTGCCCAACATTATGAGCCTGAAAAATAAAGCCATACTTATCGGGGAGAGCTTGGTAATACCATAATTTGACGGGATATTTTCCCTTTTTTATAAAAATGGTATCTCTTTTTTCGGTCATTTTATGCAATCCTCCATTGTCAACCACTTTTTGTTTGTCAATCCAAAAAATAGAGCCATCGTCAGAATCGAGTATAAATTCATAGCAAGCATCTTGATTAATTTTTAGAGTAGAATGCAATTCTATTCCAAAATTTCTTTGGCGGTCAATATCAGGAAATGCTTCGTCCATAAAACGTTCGCTGACATCAATTTTGTCCCATTCTATTTCTGTAATAACAGGATTGTCATAAATGAAGTCGCCATAGATTTTATGAACTTCTCTAAAATCTAAATCATAGGCTTTACCCTTGAATGTATCGAATTGAGGGAGCATTTGGCAGAAGCAGAAGTTGCATGAAATAATCATGCAACTTAGGATAGCAATAGTTTTTAGCATAGCATTATAACATTTTAGACAACACCATAACGCAGGAAGGAAATAAAAGGAACAGTAAAAAGTGAGGATAAAACCTAAAAAAATAAAAGGCTGGCCAAGTTATCTTTGGCCAGCCTTTTTAATAATCAATTGAAATATTTAATTCCAAATCCAGCTGCGATTGGGGTCTGCAGGATCAATGATTTCTGGACGATTATCAATCGTTCGTACTTGTACGCCAGGTTCATTGAAGGTCAATATTTTTACTTCTGTTCGGCGATTAAATTGATGTTCTTCTTCGGTACATTCTACAAAGTTGGCACATTCGTTTCGGAGCTGTGTTTCGCCATAACCACGCGCAGTAAGGCGGCTTCTACTAATACCTTTTGATACAATATAATCAACGGCGGCATTGGCTCGATTTTGAGATAATCGCTCGTTATATGTCATTGTTCCACGAGCATCGGTATGCGAACCTAACTCAATCGTCATACTCGAAAAACGCTGCATCAAGGACACCACCTTGTCCAAATCTCGTTTGGCATCGCCATCTCGAATATAGTATTGGTCAAAATCATAAAAGATATTTTGTAACTCCAGCGTTAAGCCTGCAAAGTTAGTCGCTGGAGGCGGTGGCGTGTATGGAGTACTTGGGTTATATGGTGTAGGTGTGGGACTCGAATAAGTTGGATTTGAGCCTGGATAAGTTGGATTTGGTGATGGCGGTGCAGGTGCAATCGGCGCTGCACTTGCAATAGGTGGTGCAGGACTAGGGGAAGGGTTATGTGGATTTACAGGAGTTAATTCTAAAAGTACTTCGGTATCAACTAGACCTCCTTTATCACATTCTAAACCCATCGTCGAAGCCATATTATAACCTTCGATAAAGTATTTTTTCTCGCCTTTAAAAGAATATTCGCAATCACAATCAAGACAAGGAAAATCAAATTTTCCATCCTTATCTGATTTGACAATGATTTCTTCCCCTGTACAAAGATTGACCATAGTTACGTCAGCCATTGGTATGATATTGCCATATTTTTTATTTTTGACGACACCAACTAAGTCCAAACATTTTGGAGCTTCCAATGGAATACAAAAATCTAAGAAATTGACCTCATTGGCAGATTTGCCATAAGTTGATAAAGTATCAGAAGCTATGATATATCCATCTTTTTCGGCAATGAAAATATATTCGCGATTGGGGCGCAAAGAAATTTTAAATTCCCCATCCTCATCCGTATAGTATTGAACCTTGTCTTTGTTGGCTGCACGTAGAGCATCTTTTTTGAAACGGAGTAAATACTCATCTTCGACTTCGGTTTCTAATAATTTTAAAATCAAATCATCCGTATCCAAATCGCCTGTTTCGCTACGCTCAACAACTGTCACTTCTGTTCCTTCAATACGTTCGTTATCTCCTTTATCATAGGTACAAACAACGGCTTCCATCAAGCCAGCACCAGCACGCTTGAAGCTATAAATATCATCTTGGCCGTGACCATTGTCACGGGCTGACGTAAAGTAGCCTTCCGTCCCCAAAACATTCATAATCAAACCAAAATCATCCATTGGAGAGTTGAATGGAGTACCAATATTTTCGATTTCTTCCCAAGTTTCGTCTTCTTGTATTTTGGTCGAAAACATATCCAATCCTCCAAGACCTCCCCAACCATTAGAAGCAAAATACATTGTACCATCATCATGAATATAAGGAAAAACTTCGTTGCCAGCCGTATTGATATTTTCACCCAAATTGACAGGAGCAGACCATTTGCCGCCTAAAAACTTGCTCATATACAAATCCATACCACCAGAACCTCCATCCCGATCAGACGAGAAAATCAATGTTTTTCCATCAGGTGAAATGGCAGGGTGAGCCTCTTCATATTCTTTGGTATTAAAAGGCAAAGATTCGGGTTTTGACCAGTCATCGCCTTCTCTTGTAGAAGTATAAATTTGCAATTTCATGATACCCTTGCTATTATTGCGGCGGTTTCTGCGCTTATAATCATTGCGGGTAAAGAAAATTGTATTGCCATCACGGCTAAAAACAACTGGCCCTTCGTGGTATTTGGTCGTTAAATTAACGGAGAATAATTCGGGGTCTAAAAGTTCGCCCTCTTCCGTAAAATCAGACTTGAATAAAGCCATAAAATTGTCATCAATCCAAATATCTTTTGAAGATTTATCATTGATTTGTGCGCCTCTTGATGAGACAAAAATAAGCCCGTCTTTGTAGTACGAAGGACTAAAATCCAATTTTTCAGTATTCAAAATATGTTCATTTTTGACAATGACATCTGTGTGTTGAAACTCATTCATACGGTCAATGGCATTGGCCAAAAGTTCGCCTCGGCGGTCGTTGGCATCTCCGCCGAGCATCTCGTCGTATTTGAGGTAATATTCTTTGGCTTTCTCCAATTCGCCATTATTTTGCAAGGCCTGTGCATAATGCAAAAAATCAATCGCATCACTGCTTTCTGCTACCACTTGCTCGTACCAAAATTGTGCATTTTCGGTTTCGTGATTAAGGCGATAACTATTGGCAATACGCTGCATATCTTTGAGTGAGACATCATCGTTTGCTTGAAATTTTGGGATAGAAGTCTTATAGCCCAACAACTTGTACAAGTTGTTGGCTGCCCTTCGCTGTGCTTGCAAAGGGTCTGTTTTTAGCATCACAAGGATAACAAAAAACAGGCTGCACTTCAACGAAAATCGTTTCATGTGATATATTTTATAGGTATATAATCTTTATTAATTTTTTTAGAAAAAACGAGGATTAGTCAAAGCTCCTTTCTTAGAGAAACAGTAATCCAACATAACCTCATAAGTACCCGAATTGACCGTACGAACTCTCGAAAGCGTAAAGTCATAAGCTATTCCTAAACGAAGCCCTTGTGTAATTTGCAATTGCACAACTGCGTCAAGCGATTCGCCGACACTATCATGCAAACCTCCCAAGCGATAAGTCAAGCCAGCCCATACTTTATCATAAAAGATTAGGCTACCATGTATGTCCATATCAAAAGGCGTATTTTGAGTATATTTCATCAATAAAGCAGGTTTGAAATCAATATTCTTATTAACCTCAAAAACCATCCCTGCCATCAAGAAGGCGTGCATCTGTTCATTGTTGAAATCAGAAACCGAATTGATAGAATCAAAAAAGGATAAATCATTATTGAGAATATGAGGAACGGAAAGTCCCACATAATATTTAGGAGAAGAGAGGTATAAACCTACTCCAAAATTGGGTAGCATTCGTCTTGTGATTCCCATTGGAATAATTCCGTCGCCCGATTGTAAAGCCTCTGGTTCTGACCAATCAACGCTATAACTTCGTATTGTTCCTTGCAGACCAACGCCTAGATTGGATTTACCCATCGGAAAACGATAAGCATAAATACCACTCAATGACCAAGAATCTGTTGGCCCAATATTGTCGTGGTTGATAGAAAGTCCAAAACCCGCTTTTCGTTCGTACATCGGAAAACGAATATTGAAAGACTGGCTAGTAGGCGCACCTTCTAGCCCTAACCATTGGCTACGATGCAAACACGAAATACAAGGATAATCGGTACTCACCGCATAACCTGGATTAAGTGCCAATTTGTTAAACATAAATTGGGTGTACTGTACATCTTGTTGGGCTTGAAGCAAACCAGCAACTCCCAATAATAAAATGATTAAATAATGTCTCATATCAATTATAATTTTTACAAAATCAAATGAAATCCGCCACTCAATATTTTTAGATATTGAGTGGCTAGGATTAGTATTTTATAGATGCTTATCGTTGTATAAAAATGTAACCCGATAAGGTCGTACCCAAACCATCATTAATTTCAATTAAGTAGTAATACGTTCCAACAGGCAAGTCTTCATTATTGCCTTGGTAAGTACCATCCCAATTGTTTTGATAGTTGAG
>JAHDEQ010000061.1:0-8430 GCA_020628755.1 Saprospiraceae bacterium | reverse complement strand
GTACCGATGTAATTTTCATTCGGTAGATACACAAATGTTCCATCTTCGTTTTGAACCAAAGCACCATTTTCGGGTTCGGTGATATTAGTCACAATGTATTCATCCGCATTTGGTAAATCATTGATAATGACGCTCGTGTTTAACTCTTCGTTGAGTTCAATGATATAAGTGTCGTCAAATGCTTCGGGTTCGATATTATAAGTCACAACAACAGTATCTATAGAAGTAACGCCACAAGCTCCATTGGCCAATGACCAGGTAAAGTAGTTGGCACCAACCTGCAAGTCCATAACCAACGTTTGAGCTTGGTCAGGTGCAACGATGATACTTTCTTGGTCGTCAAAAGCGTGTGCCCAAAATCCTTCTTCTGTTCCTTGTAAGTTATTGATGGCTTCTAGGTTGATGAAATCTTGACAAATTACTATATCATCACCGCCATACGCAGCATCTAAAGATGCTTCGTTGACCTCAACTAAGGTTGCAATAGATGCCGATGTTTGGCAATCAAAAGAAGAACCAACGGTATAATAACTTCCTGCATTTTCGTTGTACGGGATAATCAGTTCAATACCTGTACCTACATAAATATCATCTACTGAGCGATACCAATCATAGATTACCTCTGGGTCAGGATTAGAAACACGAAGTACAATCTCTTCGGTATCATCACAATAAGGCCCATCGTTGGTTGGAATTGGTGTTTCTGGCGTTGGCAATACATGTATTGTCGTCAGTGCTGCTTCGGATTCGCAACCATTTACATTTAATACTAAGTAATAAGTACCAGTATCAATCACTGTTGCTCCATTGATAGATGGATTTGGCGAATTAGAAACATAGCCATTTGGTCCAAACCATTGATAAGTCGCATCTTGTACAAACGGTGCTATCAATTGAATATCATCGCCTTCACAAGCTGGAGTAAGTTCGGTCGTACTATTGCTAATAGTAGGAGTCGGTAGTGCTGCTTCCGCATCAACAACTGTAGCCAATGTTTCGGATTGACAACCATTCGCATCAATTACATAAAGTGTATAAGTACCTGCATCATTTACACTTGCATCTAAAATAACAGGCTCGTCAGCAGTAGAAGTAAAGCCATTAGGACCTTCCCATACATATGAGTATGGCCCAACACCGCCTACTATATTTGGACTCAATACAAGGTCAGCACTTGTCGAAACACAACTGATACCATTGTTGCTTGGAGTAATTTCAGGAACTTCGTTGACCAGTATAGTGAGTTCTTCTGAAAGTGCAGATACACAACCATCAACATTTACCTGTACGGTATAATCTCCTGCGATATTCGTATCAACATTTGGAATGACAATCGTATTGCCGTTTTGATAAGTGGCTGGAACCATACCGTTAGGGCCATTCCATTCATAGACGACATCTACACCATCATACATATTGGTAGTGATAATAATATCTTCACCTGCACAAACTTCACCATTATTGGTAATGCTGGTAATAACAGGAGCATCTGGTATAACCGTAACATCTACTACCGTAGATGCTTCGGCAGAACAACCATTTACATCCGTCATAACGACGGTATAAGAACCTGCTAGAATATTTGCAGTATTCGGTAATATTGGATTTTGACTAACAGAAGTAAATCCATTTGGCCCTGTCCAGCTATAGATAAATGGCCCAACTCCACCACTTGGTGTAGCGACTAAATTAATGTCATCAGCAGAAGACATACATTCTAAGCCATCATTTGACAAGAGTACTTGCGGTTGTGGATTAACCGTTACAGTATAAGGTTCTGATAATACAGATACACAACCATCAACCGTTACTTGAACCGTATATTCACCAGCAATACTTAAATCAGCATTTGGAATAATGATATTATTTCCATCCTGATAAGCAGCAGGTACTGTTCCGTTAGGGCCTGTCCAATCATAGACTACGTCTATACCTTGGTATTCATTAGCTGTGATTATGATGTTTTCACCTTCACAAATTTCGCTTAATCCATAGACTCCATTACTAAATAGTACAGGGTCGTCTGGCACAACAGTTACATCTACAACCGTAGCTGCTTCTGTGCTACAACCATTGACATCTGTCATAATAAGGGTATAAGTACCCGACATATTATTAGATGCATTTGGCAATACTGGATTTTGAGCAAATGAACTAAAGCCGTTGGGCCCTGACCATTGGTAACTGTAATTTCCTGTGCCACCACTTGGTGTTGCACTCAAATTAATATCAGTGGTAGATAAAATACATTCTGTACCGTCATTGGTCAAGGCAACTTGTGGTTGTGGATTGATAGTCACGGTATAAGGTTGCGATAATACAGATACACAACCATCAACTGTTACTTGAACGGTATATTCACCAGCCACACTTGCATCAGCATTTGGAATAATTATATTATTGCCATCTAAATAAGTAGTAGGAACAGTTCCGTTAGGCCCTGTCCAGTCATAGACTACGTCTATGCCTTGGTATTCATTGGCCGTAATTATGATGTCTTCACCTGCACAAACTTCTCCATTACTAAATAGTACAGGGTCGTCTGGAACAACGGTTATATCTACAACTGTCGAAGACTCGGCTGTACAACCATTGGAGTCGGTCATAACGACAGTATAAGTACCCGACATCGCATTGAAAGCATTTGGTAATACTGGATTTTGACTAACAGAAGTAAATCCATTTGGTCCAATCCAATCATAACTATAAGGTGCAATACCAAAGTCAGGACTTGCCGTTAGGTTGACATCAGTAGTAGATAAGATACACTCTGATCCATCGTTAGCAGCCGCTACAACAGGTGGCTGCGTTACTGTAATATTCACAGGCACTGCCTCCGAATCACATCCATTTACATTTATAATTAACCAGTAAGTAACTGAACCACTTTGATCCAATTCAGAGAAAACTGGATTTTCTAAAGTAGAAATAATCGTTGCTCCTGTAAAGTTTGGATTATTACTATACCAAGTATAAGTCGTACCTTCTGGATAACCATCTCCTGCAAATAATTGTACTGGCTCGTTCGTGCAAATAGCACTCACGCTACTCGAAGGTGTGGGTTCAGGTATTTCATTGATAGCAACTGCAACTGGATTAGAGTTTGGAGATTCACAACCGTTTCCATTTACACAGATAACGGACCAAATACCTTGCTCATAAGCTATATCTCCTTGAGGAATCGAAGTCGTATTGGTCGTAGTATTTAACAATGGATTTGCTAGAGTAGTAGTACTATTTCCTCCTGGACCAATCCATAAGTAATTATCGCAAATTGTACTGGTTTGGAGTACAATATCTTCGCCTTCGCAAAGATTCATATCAGCAGTAACTAAGGTTGGTGTTTCAGGCATCATTGCTACCGTAACTACAATGGCAACTGGGTCAGAAATACAACCTTGCTCGTTTTCGACAGTCAGATAGTAAGTACCTGTTGCTGCCAAACTTGCATTTGGAATCGTTGGATTTTGTAAATTCGATTCAAAACCATCTGGCCCTGTCCAATAATAATTGGTCGCAAACTCAGATTGTAAATTAATATCCTCTCCCATACAAATACCATCATCAATAGCGGTTGGATTGGCAATGATTGGTTCGTCAAATATCTCAGCGTTATAAGCATCAGAAGTTAAGACACAACCATCTACATCAACAGTCAAGATATAATCGCCCGCATGAATACTTGGGTCAACTGGACTAATGATGATCTCATTGGTATTGATGCCTGAAATATCTGTGACTACTCCTGCTGGTGTTGTCCAAGTATAGGTAACGTCAGAGCCAACATAAACTTGTGCGGTCAAAGTGATTGTACCGTTTTCGCAAGTTGGTCCTGAACTAGAAATGACAGGTTGCGGTACTGGGTCAACAATGGTGTTGACTTCGATGGTTTCAACCGTACTACATCCGTTGACATCGGTTACTGTTACTACATAAGAGCCATTAGAATTTTCGTCAGCATTATCAATTTCAGGTTCGGCTTCGGTAGAGGTAAATCCATTAGGTCCAACCCAGAAATAATCGTAAGGGGCGCTTCCAGTAATAGTTGCTGAAAGTGTCAATTCGTTCAATGAACAATCAGGGTTGAGCATATAGTTGGCTTGTGGCTCAACTTCTGGTGCAGTGTTGACGACAACTGTTGTCGTAACAGCTTCAGAGAAACAACCTTGACTTCCTACAATTAAGTAATAATCACGTGTGCCAGCAGGTGGATTATTGAGTGTAAACTCTTCATTATTAGAAATTAGATTTCCTACTGTTGCTGGATTATCATCGTACCAGAAAAATTCTGCCCCTGCAATATTACTTGAGCCAATAAGTACGACATTGCCTTCACCTTCGCAAATAGCGCCGCTATTGTTGGCCACCGCTTCAGGTATTGGATTAATATCAACTATGATTGGATTAGAAGTTGCCACACATCCATTGGCATCTGTTACTCGAACTGACCACTCGCCCGACAAGTATGCTGGGTGTGATGGGTCAATTGTTGTAGAACCTGAAGTCGTTGTCAAACCTGGTATTGCTAATGTACCTGTACTTTCGCCGAGCGGCCCTATCCATTCAAATTGTGTACCGTTGGTACTGGTTGTCAATATTACATCACTACCTTCACAATTTGGTTCGTTGACTGCAATTGTTGGTGTTTCGGGCGGTGGTAAAATATTTGCCACCGAGACGTTAGCCGTAATACTACATCCGTTTGAATTGCTTACGACTAAGACATAAGTTCCATTATCAGAAGCATTTACACCATCAAGAACAGGGTTTTCTAAAGTAGAACTAAATCCGTTTGGCCCTTGCCAGAAATAAGTGCTGGCATCTGTAGCATTTGCAAATAATTCTAACATACCACCGTCGCAAATCACGCCTGCTGTTGCAGAAGGCGCAGCAGTTGGGTCAGCTTGTGCTTCTAAGTTGAAGTCAGCAGATTCGGCTATACAACCATCTACTTCAACCGTAACAGAATAAAGACCATCGTGTATAGCTGGATCAAGTGGACTAATCGTTAATTCATTGGTGTTTTGTCCGTCTATATCGGTTGTCACACCGCTAGGGGTAGTCCAAGTATAGGTTACATCCGTACCCGTTTGGATTTGAGTAGTTAAAGTAACAGTTTCGCCTTGACAAGCAGGGCCCGAACTGTTGATGATTGGTGTTGCCACCAAGCCATCTACGATATCGCTTACCTCAGTAGTTGCGACCGCCGTACAGCCAAAGGCATCGGTTACAGTTATAGAATATGAACCATTATTGATACTTCCTGCTAAAGGAATATTTGGATCTTCTAAGATTGATGTAAATCCATTTGGACCTTCCCATTCGTAGCTAACTATTTCAGCAGTACCAGCTATGGCTTCTGAGAAGAGGTCTAAATCAGCAGCTCCACAATCGGTATTTTGCGTATAGCTAGAGCTTAATGTAACGCTTGGATTTGCTCCTACAATAACCTCTGTTGTCGCTAATGGCGACAAACAGCCATCCAATTCTACTTGTAAATAATAAGTATAATTACCCGCAGGCATATCACTAAACGAAGTGATTTGGTCTGTTGAAATGAGCATACCGCCCATACTTGGGTCATTGTCGTACCAATTGTAAGTTGCGTTAGGAACTTCGGTTGCGATGAGTGTATATTCTTCACCAAAACACACTGGACCTGTATTTTGAGCAACTGCTTCTGGTATTGGATTAATTTCAATTGTAATTTCGACAGATTCAGTGACACAACCGTTGGCATCGGTAACACGAACACTCCATGAACCAGCAATATAACCTGGATCACCAGGATTGAAACTTGTACTACCAGAAGTAGTTGTCATACCTGGCATTGCCAATGTTCCAGCACTTGAACCTAATGGGCCAATCCATTCAAAATTGACACCATCAGTTGAACTGGTTAATTGAAGTGTTTCGCCTTCACAAATTGGACCATTAGAATCAATGGATGCAGGTGGAAGTGGAGCTAAGATTTCAGTAATATTGATTGTACCTATTACAATACAACCTGCTGGACTACTTACTTCTAGTGCATATTGACCATTGAAGGTAACATCAGCATTGCTGATGCTTGGGTTTGCTAGGGTAGAAGTCCACCCGTTTGGCCCAGTCCAACTATATGTCAATGGTTGAATACCATTTGCATTAGCCGCAAGTTCAATTGTTCCACCATCACAAGCATCAACTATTGTATATTGCATGTCTATCGTTGGAGACTCTTCAACATCGACATCGAAAGAAGCACCTAATTCGCAACCGTCAACATTGATGTCAACAGAATATGTTCCAATATGAATAGTACTATCCACTGGACTAATCGTAATTTCATTTGTACCTAATCCAGTGATATTTGTAATTGTATTAGCTGGAGTTGTCCAAATGTAGCTTACAGATGAGCCTTCGTATTGGTCAATGGTCAAGGTGATGCTTTCACCTTGGCAAGCAGGGCCTGTACTTGTAATTACAGGTTCTGCTACAGCATCAACAATATTGGTAATTTCAACACCACCTGTATCTGTACAACCATTTTCATCGGTTACTAATAAGGTGTATGTTCCATTATTCAATTCATTGGCATTGGCAATTGTCGGATTTTCTAAATTAGAAGTAAACCCATTTGGCCCTGTCCATTCGTAAGATACAATTGCACCAGAACCCTCAATACCATTAGTTGATAATAGTAAATCAGAAGGAGAACAATCTGCATTCAAGGTGTAAGCTGTTCTTGGAAGAACCGCTGGTGATTCAAATACATTGATTGTAGTAGTATCAACCAAATTGTATGCACAAACGTCATTTGGTAAAATGAGCGTGACTTCGTAATGCGTTGTATCGAGTATATCACTAAATGTCGGATTAACAGAAGTAGAAATAACTACAACACTACCAACTTCTCGCCACTCGTAGGTTGCATTTGGAACATCAGAAGCAACACTTAATTGTACAGATTCACCTTCGCAAATACCGATTGGCTCACCTGTGATGATGATATTTGCATCATCACATAGTACTAGAGTTGGGTCATCGGGTGTGCCTTCGTCACCAGGGAATTCTGGATTGTTGCCTTCGTAGTCTGTACCATCATCCGAAGTATCTGTTGCTGTTACGGGGTCTCCATTTTCATCAACTAATGGATTACCTTCAGTATCCAATCCTTCGCCTGATGCAGTCGTTTGGTTGCGTAGCGGCCAATCGGCTAGGTTTGGATCAATTTCGATAACAATTTGCAACTTGATTTCTTGGTCAGGTTCTAACAAATCACTTGGTGAACCGACAAATAATTCTGTATCAGTACTTCCATTATAAGCTGAATTCAGAGGAGGAGTGCTTGTGGCTGTACTAAAAATAAGAGAAATATTTGGACTCGTAGTACTTGACATTCCTACAAATGCAGGGTTCAATTGAGTATTTAAATCATCTATCAAACTCAAATTAGTCAAGTCGAATAAACCTGTATTTTTGACTCCAATCTCAAAGGTCAAATCAATATTGCCATTTGGTAAAGTATTAGTATTGACCAATTCTTTGATATTACGGATTTGAGGAAATGGTATTGCTGTTGGTCCTGCAAAATCAGAATCATCCTCATCGCCATTTTCACCATTGGTAGCATCATTAGTCATCGTACCATCATTGCTTGGGTCATTATCTGGATTCGAGTCAATATCTGTTTGAGGATTGCCCATATCATCCGTAAAGCTGCTTATTTCTCCAATATTTCTCCAATCTCCAGGATTATTTTGGTTTTGAAGTTTTAAGAAAATCGGAACAGCTACACATTCACCACCATTTAGTAAAGTTGTATGGGTATAAGTGACTGTTGTTGGTGTTGGCCCAACACCAACCCATCCTGGGTTGAGTGCAGCATCATAACCATAACCTGCAGGAATATAATCGCTAATTTCGATATTTGTAGCTGCAAAAGCACTTTGATTGCAAACCTCAATTGAAAATTCCAAAATACTACCAACGGTGTAAGGTTCAGGTGTAATTAGTATTTTAGTCAAGGATAAATCATAAACTACAATACCTGCGCCATCAGAGTCATCTTCATCGCCATTTGTACCATCGGTGGCATTGTCTTCGCTTGGGCCATCATTATCAGGGTCATTGTCAGCAAAAGAATCTACATCATCTTGTGGTGTACCATTTTCATCCGTTGCGCCTGCAATTTCACCAAAATTATCATAAGCACCCATTGTTGTACAAGCCTGAACAACTGCGTTTAGACTTACTACTATACTGTCACCAGCAGCAAGTGGTGTCACCTGAGCAATAGTCTGTGTAGCAGAACTTGTAGAAGCATCATAGGTCCAAGCAGGATTTGAAGAATCGAAACCAAAACCACATGGGAGATAGTCAACTAATTCAATATTATAAGCATCAACATTTCCTTGATTATAAACTGTAAAGTTGAATGTTATTACTTGT
>JAHDEQ010000060.1 GCA_020628755.1 Saprospiraceae bacterium | reverse complement strand
GAAAGGGAGTTCGCCAGCAAAAAACTAGAAATTGACAACTACGACAAAATGGTCAAAAGAGACTATGTCGAAACCAAACAACACCTACAAGATGTCCAAGATAGAGTGGGGCGCAAAAGTCCGATTATACATTTTAAATCGACTTTTTTGTATATCCTTCTCTTAATTGGAATCGGTTTTAGTGAAGTGCCTTTGAACATTCAGGTTTTTCAAAAATTTGGAGAGGCATTCTATATTACCATCATCATGGCGGGGTCTTTGGCAATTGCAATACCCGTTTTAGCACACTTTAGCGGTGTGTTTATCAAGCAGCGTAGCGAGAAAAAAGAGTATGCCACTTTAGGAATTATTAGCGTCATGCTATTTATAATTTTCAATTTTGGAGTCTCAATTTTCCGTACTTATGTCTTGGCACAAACGACGGGAGAAGCAGTTAGCAATTTGAATATCATCATTTTTACTTGTTTAAATTTGATACTTTTTATCATTGGAGTTTTGGCGGCATACTTTCGTCATGACGAAAGTTATGAGTTGGAATATACCTACAAAAAATTCCAAAAAGAAAAGGCCAAATATGACAAAGAAAAAGTCGGTATTCAAAATCAACTCAAAGACATTGAGGCAAAGCGCAACAGCGAACTTAAAGCTGTACAAAACAGCTTTATGCAAGAAAGAACGGATTTGCACAATACCCGCGATGTCATCGTAGGGGAGCGCAACAAAGCGCTACGTGTTTATGACGAATTGCTCAACTCATTTGTAGCCCTAGAGTCCTACATTGAGGCCAGCTACCGTATCGCTATAGAGAAGTACCGTGCCACCAATTTGGTTAATCGCAACAATCACTTATCGCCCAATTCTTGGAAAAAGAGAATGCCAAAGTTGGATTTGAAATTCCAGCTATGCGAGGAGTTGGATCCGAATTAAGAGGTGTTCATGTGTTCACGTATCTACGTGTTCATGTTCAAAGCTAACTTGAATACGTAGATACGTGAACACGTGCAAACGCTGAAGAAATGAACTATGGATTTTGAACAGTCAGGCGGCTACATTGCCAAATCTGAAAAGTTAGTTACTTTATACAAAGCTATGAACTTGCTGCCTGCTGTTCTTTTTCAAATTATCATAATCGTGTTCACGTTTTTGTGTGTTTACGTGCCTATGGTCATAAACACACAAATACTTAGACACCCAAACACAAAATATCAAATGAAAAAAATAATCTTTATGCTACTCGTCCTTTTGACGGTAGCAGCTTGTAAAGAAGAGAGTGCCATCTCGACCGATTTATATATTTACTTGGATTTTACAGAAGGACAAGATTACAGCGAGCATCTCGAAGCTGATATTGATAAATATATTGGCTTGTTGGATGCAGACGGAGAAAATTCTCGTAATTACGGTACCATCAAAGTTTATCCATTACACGATGTATCAGCAGGAATGAGTAAGACTGTAAAATTGAAGGAAGGAAAGTCCTCTTTCGAGGGAAATAAGTTCTTACGTAAAAAAGAAGTAGAAGAGTTTAAAACCAAACTATTGGATAAAATGGTTGAAGTGAATAGCTCTTATACGGGCAAGGAGTTGAACAATTCGTACATTTTTACGCCACTTTGCAAGGGCGTAAAAAAACTTAACAAATCAGACGCCAACCGTAAAGTAATTTTGGTTTATTCTGATATGTTGGAGAATAGCGACATTGCCAATTTTCACTCCAAAAGTATGAAATACGAAAGTCTAAAGGCTTCATTTGACAAGGCCTGTGGTATAGACGATGCTTCTGATATTGAGTTTTATATTGTACATCCTGTGGACAAAAAGAACGACCACAAAATTCAGAAAGCAGCCGACCTTTGGACTAAATACCTTATCGAAAAAGGTGTTGACGAGGATGCATTCCACTTCGATACCAGCTTGATATCTAGTAATTGATAGCTTTTTTGTCTAAAAGCCCTTACTATCAAGGGCTTTTAGGCAAAAAATGATAGGTTAAAAACGTTTTTTCTTCTTGTTTTTCCAGTTGCTACCGCCGCTGCCACCTCCTTTCTTTTTCTTCTTTTTGAATTTTTTGAAGTTGTCCTTGTCTTTTCGAGGTTCGCTTTCGTCAAGACGAATATCTCGCCCAGCTAAACTAACTTTTTTGAAATTATCTTTGAGTTTATTTGCTACGGATTCTTCAATATCAAAATGAGTAAAATTGCGATTCATATCAATTTTGCCAATAGAACTGCCAGATATTTTACCGTGTTTGCATAAGATAGAAAGGAATTGACCTTTATTTTCCACATCAATACGACCAATATTGATAAAGAAACGCTTCATTGGAGCATTGCGGTCACGACTTTTGCTACGTTCTCTTCTATTTTTGTTGAGGTCGGGCGCGTGGCGATATTTAGCCAAAAACCGATTGAAAGAAAGTGCAGCCAATCGCTCTATCACCTCTTCTCGACTCAGTTCTTTTAATTCATCTAATATAGTGGGCAAAAAATCAGTCAATTCATCGCTTTGCTCAGCATTTTTAAGAATACGAACATAATTAAGTACTTGCAATTCGCAAATTTCTCGTCCTGTAGGGATAGTCGCTTTTTCAAAGTTTATCTTGACCGTTTTTTCCAAACGACGTATCAAATGACCATCGTTGGGGTGCATCAAAATTAAGGAAATACCTTTTTTACCAGCTCGCCCAGTTCGCCCAGCCCGATGCGTGTAAAAAGCCAAATCATCAGGAATATTGAAGTGAAAAACGTGTGTAATATCCGATACATCAATACCCCGAGCCGCTACGTCAGTAGCGACTAAGACCTGAATTTGACGGCGACGAAATCGTTCCATTACTCTATCTCGTTGCGACTGACTCAAGTCACCGTGCAAAGCATCAGCATTATAGCCATCTTTCATCAATTGGTCTGCCAAATCTTTACTATCACGACGCGTTCTACAAAAAACCAATCCAAAAGAAGCAGGATCAAAATCCAAAAACCGTTTAAGTGCCTCTGTTCGCTCAGATGGATAAATAGAAATATATTGATGACTAATATCTTTGTTTGCAATTTGCTGACCACGAACACTTATTTCAAAAGGCTCGCTCATATACTCCTTTGATATGCGTCGAACATCGGGTGGCATGGTTGCTGAAAACAACCAAGTCAATTTTTCATCAGGGGTTTGTTCTAATATTTCATCAATTTCCTCTTTAAAACCCATATTGAGCATTTCGTCGGCTTCGTCGAGTACTACAAAATCAACTTCATTGAGACGAATCGCTTTTCGCTTAATCAAATCACGCAAACGCCCAGGTGTAGCGACAACAATATGAACGCCTTTTTTTAGGGTTTTGATTTGTTTGATAATATCTGCGCCACCATAAACGGCAAGGATACTCATTTTAGAATTGTGCGCACTAAAAGCATTAAGTTCTTTGGTAATCTGCAAACACAATTCACGTGTAGGAGCAAGCACCAATGCTTGCACAATCTTGTGCTCAATATCAACTAATTCTATCAAAGGCAAACCAAATGCAGCCGTTTTTCCTGTTCCTGTCTGAGCCAAACCAACCAAGTCAGTATTGTCCTCCAATAATTTGGGGATGGCTTTCGCCTGAATAGGAGTTGGTTTTTCAAAACCCATTTTTTGGATGGTTTCTAGCATTGGCTGTGACAAACCCAATTCTTCAAAAGTATTCATAAAGTGATTTTCTATTACCTCTAATATCAAATGGCGACCTCACCTAGTAGAATGACAGGTGACGTTCGCTTTTCGATTAAAAACTCCAAAAAGAACGACAGTTTTAGATTGATATACTAAAGAAGGTGTTTTTTAAGAAGGTAGATTAAAGCCGCAAAGGTAGGTTTTTATAATTGAAAAAGGTTATTTTTATTTTCTGATGCGAACATTTCCTTTTTACCAACAACTCGATGCGATGGATTGCGGAGCAACTTGCCTGCAAATGGTCTCTGCATTTTTTGGTAAAAAATATAGTCTTTCTCATCTGCGACAACTCTGTTATACCGATCGAGAGGGTGTTTCACTTAAAGCCATCAACCAAGCAGCTCAACAGATAGGTTTTGATACAATGGCGGTTCAAATGCCTTACCAAGCTGCCCAATCTTCGGTAGCCTCGATTTTGGCAGCGCCCTTGCCTTGTGTAGTACATTGGGAGCAAAATCATTTTGTGGTCGTTTACAAAGCCAATGACAAATACATTTGGGTAGCCGACCCCAAAGTAGGCAAGCAAAAAATGAGACGGCAAGCATTTGAAAAAATGTGCGCCTCTGACGGACTAATTACGGCTTTGCTACTAGAACCTTCAAGCTCTTTTTTAAATAGATTAAAAGAAGAATCAGAGCAAGCCAGAACTGGCTTTTCTTTTTTGATTCCGTATTTACAACCTTACCGAAGTTTGATTTTTCAGTTGATTGTGGGTTTGTTGATTGGAAGCGTTTTTCAGTTAATTTTTCCTTTTCTGACACAGGCAGTTGTTGATATTGGGATTCAAAATCAAGACATCAATTTTATCTATCTCATTTTGGTAGCACAGTTGATGTTGTTTTTGGGCAAGGCAACGGTAGATGTCATTCAATCGTGGATTTTGCTTCATATTGGTACACGTATCAATGTGAGTTTGATTGCAGATTTTTTAAAAAAGTTGCTAAAATTGCCGATCAACTTTTTTGACAGCAAACATATTGGCGACTTGCTCCAACGAGTAGATGACCACCAACGAATTGAAATATTTTTGACGAGTGCGACTTTGAGAACGATTTTTTCGATTTTTCATATTCTTGTTTTTGGAATTGTTTTGCTTTTATATCACCGAGGAATTTTTCTGATTTTTTTAGTAGCAGGAATATTTTATCTATTATGGATTTTTTTGTTTTTAAAAAAACGGAGACAAATTGATTTGATTCGGTTTGAACAAATGGCTGCTCACCAAAATGCTTTGGTAGAAATGATTGAAGGGGCGCAAGAAATAAAATTACAAGGTAGTGCCCAACGACACCGTTGGGCTTGGGCTTCGATTCAGGCAGACTTGTTTCGTACCAGTATTCGTTCATTGAGTATTGCTCAATATCAAGACAAGGGTGCGAGTTTTATCAATCAAACCAAAGATATTTTTATCACATTTGTAGCTGCAACAGCCGTTATTGAGGGTTCGATGACATTGGGTATGTTGTTAGCCGTACAGTTTATTGTAGGTCAATTGAGTGGGCCCTTGCAGCAGTTGATTAGTTTTATCCGACTAACACAAGATGCCAAAATTAGTATGGAGCGACTAGCCGAAGTTCACCAGCATCCGCAAGAAGAAAAAGAGCGTAGTACGTTTTTAGGAGAATTACCAAAGGAGGCATCCATCGTTTTAAAATCCGTTTCTTTTAAATATAATCAACTATCGGATTGGATATTAAAGGATATTGATTTGACTATTCCTTACGGAAAAACAACGGCCATTGTAGGGCATTCGGGTAGCGGAAAAACGAGTTTATTGAAATTGCTATTAGGATTTTATGAACCTTTAGAAGGAGAAATTTATTTGGATGAAATTCCTTTGCAGCGGCTGTCCAAAAAAACGTGGAGGCAACACTGCGGAGCAGTGTTGCAAGACAGCTATGTTTTTGCAGATACCATTGAAAATAATATTTCTGAAAGTGAAGAAGGTATTGACATAAAACGTTTACAAAAAGCCGTTCAAATTGCCAATATTCAAGATTTTATTCAACGTTTACCACTTGGTTTACAAACCAAGTTAGGCGCAAATGGCAACACTATCAGTCAAGGTCAACGCCAACGCTTACTAATTGCTCGAACGGTTTATAAAAATCCTGATTACTTTTTTCTTGATGAAGCCACCAATGCACTTGATGCTGAAAATGAGTTGGTCATTATGAATAATATGCGAGCTTGTTTTGAAGGCAAAACAGCAATTGTAGTGGCACATCGTTTGAGTACCGTCAAAAATGCTCATCAAATTGTCGTTTTAGACAAAGGACAAATTGTAGAAAAAGGAACTCACCAAGAGCTGTTGAAACAAGCAGGCCCGTATTACAATTTGGTGAAAAATCAACTGGAGCTTTAGACAAGTTTTTCTAGCAAAAACGTTGCAAAAATTATCAATAAGACTTATCTTTGCGTTCCTAAAATTAAAAAAAGTAAGTTATATGTTAATAATTGATGTAAAAGACGGCGAATCTATAGACAGAGCATTAAAGCGTTATAAAAATAAACACCGCCGCGTAGGAATTATCAAAGAGTTGCGTTCACGCAAACACTTTAAGAAACCTTCTGTAACTAGAAGGGAGGAGGTTTTGAAAGCAGCATATACGCTAAAGAAGCAAGCTGACCTCTAGGAGAAATCTTGTAAACAAGATTCTTATGACTATTATATGCACATCAATTTATTTTTTTTGATGTGTACAAAAGGAATTACATAGCTATGTAATTCCTTTTGTTGTTTGGAATCCTTAGAAAGGCAGCTAAAGCAGCCTCTACAATTTTGAAAATATATTTGAACTCAAATTTTAAAATCTATAAATAACATGAAAAAAGTATATATCGTATCAGCCGTTCGTACTCCAATGGGAAGTTTTGGTGGTGTCTTTGCCAGTCTTTCTGCAACGGATTTGGGAGCAACGGCTATTCGTGGCGCATTGGCGGCAGCCAATGTCCCTGCTGATAAAGTAAGCGAAGTTTTCTTTGGCAATGTTTGTTCTGCTAATCTAGGACAAGCACCTGCTCGCCAAGCTGCTATCAAAGCAGGTATTCCAAACACCGTTCCTTGTACTACGGTCAATAAAGTGTGTTCTTCGGGTATGAAGTCTATCATGTTTGCTGCACAAAGTATCATGTTGGGGCAAGCAGATGTAGTTGTAGCAGGAGGTATGGAAAGTATGTCAAATATACCATACTACCTTCCTAAAGCACGTTGGGGACATAAATTTGGTGGCGGAGAATTGGTAGATGGTTTGCAAAAAGATGGTTTGACCGATGTCTATAACCAACAAGCGATGGGCGTTTGTGCCGATGCAACTGCCGAGAAATATGCTATTTCGAGAGAAGAGCAAGATCGTTATGCTATACAATCATATACACGAGCTGCTGAAAATACATCCAATGGTGCATTAGGTCATGAGATTGTAGCAGTTTCGGTTCCTCAACGCAGAAAAGACCCAATCGAAGTTACTGAAGATGAAGAGTACAAGCGAGTGAAGTTTGAAAAAGTACCTGCTTTGCGACCAGCCTTTTCAAAAGAAGGAACGGTAACGGCTGCCAATGCATCGACCATCAACGATGGAGCATCTGCTTTGGTTTTAGTGAGTGAAGAAGTGGTACAGGCACACGGACTTAAGCCAATTGCTCAAGTGGTTTCTTTTGCAGATGCGGCACACGAGCCAGAATGGTTTACGACGGCACCTCCAAATGCTGCTAAAAAAGCGCTTCAAATAGCAGGCATGCAAACTTCTGATATTGACTTTTTTGAAGTCAATGAGGCTTTTGCAGTGGTTACGATGGCTTTCAATAAAGAAATGAATTTGTCAGAAGACCAAGTCAATGTTTTTGGTGGGGCTGTTGCTTTGGGGCATCCGCTTGGAGCTTCGGGAGCAAGAATTGTGACGACGCTTAATAATGTTTTGCAACAAAAAGATGCAGAACATGGTTTGGCAGCCATTTGTAATGGTGGCGGCGGAGCTTCTTCTTTGATTATAAAGAAAGTGTAAAGAAAAGATGTGTTTGTGCCTGTTTTCCGACAGGTCGATATCTATGTGTTTGTGTGCGTGTGAATTTCCGTAGGCATGCAAACACATAGATACCTACTGGATAGTACACTTATTCAATACCACATCCATAAGCATTCCCGAACAGCGGCCTTTGATACTAACCTCGTCGCCTCGTTTGAGTTGAGCTGCTTTTGCAGACTCGCTTTCTTCTAAGGTGCACATCACACCATTGCCAATATCGCTACCCGAAATCAGTACGACTTGTGCGCCTGTTTCGTCTTTCATCATATCTTCGATTTTGCCATTTACAATAAGGACTTTGTCAATATATTTGGTGTTGCCTGCTTTTTCGTTGCTTGTATATTCGCCAAAGAGTTCATTGGCAGAGATAGTATAATCAACGGTTTTTTTAGCAACATTTTCGGCAGGTAAATTCCAAATGACTAAACCTGCAATAGCAATGATGGCAATGATTGCCAAAAGACCAAACAATATTTTCTTTAGCATAAAAAATTGGACTTTAGCTTTACTAAACCTTACCGAGTATAATCCTTCTCACAGGTTTAGGAAAGCTTTTATGAAATCTAAAATCATTAAGCTCTTGGGTGATAAGTCATATTTACTTCAACATCAATTTCGCGTGAAAGACCCAGTTCTTCGGCATCTACTTCGATGATATTGGGTAGATGCGAACGCATGAGTTCATTGATTTTATCAACACTTTCTTTTTCGATAACCATTTTAAAGGTTGACTCGGCACGAAGCGTGCCGTCTTCGTTGACTTTAACGATACCTTGTGCAGAGGTGATTCGTTTATAGCCCCAAATGTACAGATTCCCTTTGAGGGTAACAAAATGTCGGCCTGGTTCGGTGAGATCTTTACCTTCGAGTCCCGAAATATTTCCCTCAAATGTGATTTTGGGTTGCTCAACAACGTTGATGCGCTCATTGTGCAAAAGGCGATCGGCTAGTCCAAGGTCAAACTCAAACGATTTGAGCAGCCCTACAAAATTGGCTTCGCCTGTAGCAAAATCTACTGAAGAATTCATTTGATAATTATCGGCTTCTAACTCCATCAAGCTACTTTTGGAATGCACATGAATGTGCCCTGTCCGAGTATAGTATTGCTGGGCAAGGATAGAAGTTTGGAAAACTATTATAATGGTGATGATAGCAAAAAGATATTTCATAGAGATTGGATTGAGTAGTTTTACTAATATGTACTCTACAAATTTAATGCTATTTGTAAATAGATGCAGAACTTAAACAAAAGTTTAACAAGCTCTTGGAGTGCCGAATAAATAAATAGGGCGGCGACTCTGTCGCCGTCCTAAGGCTTCTTTTAACTATTTTCGATTATTGGTACGTTAACTCAGAATTTGTAATCGTGCTTTATATTTCAGTGCTGGTACTTCTACTGTGACTTTTGCTATTGCTTCTGTAACGGATATTTATTTCAAAATTTTCTGTGATATTAAAATCCGTCAATTTTTCGTAGAGCTTTTTGTATTTTTTATGAATATGACTAGGTTGTTTTTTGCCATTCACTTTTAGCACTTCTTGAGTCAAATGGAATTTGAACTTCATACGATCTTTTATCAGGCCATCGTTGAGTAGTTCACGACCAATTTGTTCAAGGGCAGCATTATTTTTTTCATCGTGATATTCATGTAGGTTTTCAAAGTAATCTTCAAGGGCAAATGCTTTCATTTCTTGTGCATGCAATTGTAAATCATTTAGATTTTCTTGTAAATGGAGCATACTTTCTAGTCGATCACCTTTATGTTGGCGAAGCAATTCCATTGCTTCTTCTCGAAGCTCAAAAGCATTTTCTCTTTGTTCTAGAAATAGCTCATGTTGGTCTTCAAAAAGTTCTTCTAGTTCAGCTTGTTGTTCCTCTGTCCAAAATGGATTCGATTCATTGTCAAAAATATTTTCTAAACTCTTATTCGCTTCTTCAAACGCTTTTTCAATATCAGAATCGAAATCAAATTCAAAATTTTCAAAACCCTCCTCAATATTGCTAAATGCTAAAGCACTATTAGCAATGTCTTCAAAAATACTTTCGTCAATATTGAAATTTAAACGATTATCATCTAGCAAGTCTTCGAGGTCTTCGTCTTCCATGATTTTAATTTTACCATTGAAGTTTACATTATCTCCTTCGATGATAATCGTTTCTCCTAAAGGTATTTTTTTTCCATCAATTTTCACGACAGCCTCTCCTTCATTGATATGAATACGAGTTGGAGCTTCTCCATTATGCTTTTCGATGATGACATAAGTACCACCATCTTCTTCACCTTGCATGGTGATGGTTTTTTTGTGTTTTTTATAGCTAGGCGGAGCTGGTGGCGCAGGTGGAACTGGTGGAACAGGCGGTTCGGGAGGACTTATTTTGTCCAACTCGTTTTTGTAGTCTGACCATTCATTTTTTGGAATGGTTTCGCCATTAATTTTGAGTTTAGTTAGTTTACCATTGATGCGTTCAAATTCAATTTTTCTGTCTTCATCATCGATGTTTACCGTTTCTCGATGCGTGTGCACTGAATTCGATTTGCGTTGAGGTATCGTATCTGTGGCAGCCACAGATACGGTAACTTCACGTTCACCATCGGGTCTTGTATTTATCTGAATAGTAGTATTGGAGTCGTCTTCATTTATTTCAATATAAGAATCATTTTCGTTTGCATTGGCATTCATACTAAGTAAGCCAATTGTCAATAAGAGGAGGCAAGTTGCCATTAATTTTTCCATAATGTTATTACGATTTTGCGGTTGTTTTAAAATGCGCTGTATTCGATGGAGCAGCTTGGGCTGTTTGCCCGCAAAGGGCATCGCCAACATGGGCGGCACATGATTGACTTCTTGAAGGCTGACCAATGCCTTGGCGTAAGTCAAAGAGTTGCCACACAATTCAATAGCTCTATCGTCGCAGCAGTTTTCACGTTCTGTGCGTATGTTGGCCGAAAGCCACCACACGGCAGGATTGAAATAAAAAAGTACTTCTATAACCGACTGTAATACATTAATCAAGTAATCGTTGCGTGCAATGTGTGCAAGTTCGTGTGCCAAAATGGCTTCGATTTCGTCAGGGTGTAGTTGATTCAGTGTACCAAATGGTAGCAAGATAATTGGCTTGAAAAAGCCAATGACCATCGGTACTTTTACGAGGGTAGATTCTGCTAAATTTACGGCTCTCTCTAGCGGGATTTTTTCCATCAAATCCCACATTTTTTCTTTATAGGCTAGGGGTATAGTGTTTAAATGATTGTTTTTGAGGTATTGTACACAGGCAATTCCTCCGAGGAGACGAAGGAGGAAGAATACCATGCCACTCAGCCAAATGCCTACTATTAGCGGCATATTGTTGTTGAAATAAGCTATGATAGTACTGACAATAGACTCATGATAAGAGATAGTTTGTATTTCTAAAACAGCATGATTTTGTACCAAAATGACTTGCTGAAAATGGCTATCGCTCCCATACTGGAATAAGTCAATAAATGTCAGAACAGATAAAAAAAGTACGCCTAATAAGCCCATAAAGTAAGCTCGATATTTAGCGTTTGAAGACTTGTTTTTAAAGCCCATCACGATTACAGAGATTAGTACTGCAATGATGAGTGCTTGCCAAAGCGAATGAACGACAGTCCAGCCTAATGCATAGACCAATTCATCGGAGATAAATGCGTTGAGGTAATTCATAACTTTATAACTTTGGAGTGCGCACGTGTTCACGTATCTACGTGTTCAAGTAGCAAATCATAACATGAACACGTGCATACATGGATACGTGAACATGTTATTTATCTTTTTCCATTTTTTCAATTAGTTTTTTGATTTCGTCGAGTTCTTCTGAGGAGGCTTTGTGGTTACCGAGGGTTTGCATAACCAATTTCATAGCCGAGCCTCTAAATGTACGGTCTATAAATTTGCTGACGAGTTGTTTCTGTGTAGCTGCTTCGTTAATCACTGCACTATAGATATGTGTACGAGAAGAGGTGTCTCTATCAAGGAAACCTTTTTCGAGCATAAGTTGCATGAACTTCAGTGTAGTAGTGTAACCTATTTCTTTTTTATTAGCCTCTCGCTTATCGTTCAGCTTGTCGTTGACAGAGCGAACGGAAGAAGGGCCATCTTGCCAAAGGATTTGCAAGATGTCGAGTTCTGATTCGGTCGGTTTCGGAAATTTTGGGTCGGTCATAGAAGTACTTTTTTACTATCAATATATTTAATACGAATAGTTTCGTACTACAAGTATAAGGGATTCTACTTTAACATACAAATTTTTGTACGAAAAAAATCGTAGATAAGAAAAGATATAGGATTTTGATTAGGTTTTTAGAACCCACCAACTTTAGTCCTTGCTTACTTGGGAATCAAAATAAAGGACACCGCAAAAGCAATTGTTGTCAAAATTAATCCATACATGAAAACGCCATAACAGATACTTAAATAGCGATATTTTTTGGCAAGAACGACTCCTAAGTAATACAAATCACGGGTCATCGAACTGTATAAAAAGTCGCTGTCTTTTATCATTTCCATCATGCCCCAGTGAAAATCACCGAGTTTCATATTGTAGAAATTGCCAAAGAAAAGTAGATTGGAGCGTTTTTGCTCAATGTCTTCTCTCGTAAATTTACCTTCTGTAATTTTTGGACGAGTTGATAAAGTAGCATATACAATTGAAGTTAAAGTAACAATCAGCAGCATGACAGTTGGTACAATCAAACGTGGATTGTCATCAAAACTAGGGACGAGCGTCGAAAAGGTAATAGACACTATAATAGCATTGATACTCAACATGATATTTGCCTTATTGTCGGCAATGGAACTGAGGTTGATATGCGTGCGGTAAGTCGTCCGATACATCGTTTCTACACCACGACCAAGGTTGAGGTCTTTTAGCTCTAAGCCATTTTCCAGAACACGATATTTTTGCTTTTTCTTTTGTTTTTCTTCCTGCCATTCGGGGTCAACGGGCATGACTTCACTGGCACGTGGATTGAGGCGCAGCTTCTGTTTGAGGAGTTGACGAATGTGTTTTTTCTTGCGTTTATTATAAAGGTCTTTAGAAACTTCCGTAAAATAGGAGTGATTTTCCATAAAGCCTAACTCAAAGTCAACCCATTCGAGTTCGGACATAATGCGACTTTGAGTAGCAGCCATTTCATGGCGAACACGACCACAACGATCCCAATATGATTTTTTGCCGAGATGGCTCAAGTCAGCATCGCAGATGATTTCTTGAAGGAGTGTTTCGGGTTTTTGAGGAAGTTTAGTTACCAAAATAACACCCTCAATTGTGGACAATTCGTCTGCCGAAAAACCTTTATCTTTTAAATAGGCGATTGCATAATCAGCACTGCGACGTTCGTGGCCTTTAGCACCTTGGTCGTAGCCTGTATCATGAAACCAAGCTGCTACTTGTAGCAGCTCCAGCTCACGGGGTTCAAGATCGTAACCTCGACCTATTTCTTCTACCGCATTGACGACATTGAGCGTATGCTGCAAGTCATGATAAAAGTATTTTTCAGGGATTTTTTTATCAAAATAATCCGTGATGTAGTTTTCTATTTCTGTTAAGATAGTATGTTTAACTTCCATGTTCATATAAATTTAGAAGTGCTTTGCTTAACTTTATTGCTAAAATTATGCCGCCCAAAAATAACATTTATATGGAATCTGTACAACAAGTATTTTTTAGGTCGCCAATTGGCTGTTTTCGCATTACGGGAACGAGCAAAGGCATACAGTCGGTGAAGCGAGTAGAAGCAAGGGGAGAGGATAGCTCTAGTATTGACGCTGTTTTGAAACAAGGTGTACAACAACTCCAAGAATACTTTAGTCGAGAACGAACAAATTTTGATTTGAAAATTGATTGGCAAGGAGCTACAGATTTCAATATTTCGGTGTGGAAATGCTTACTAGAAATTCCGTACGGACATACCTGTAGTTATTCGGATATTGCAAATAAAATCAAAAATCCAGCAGCCGTTCGGGCAGTCGGTCTAGCCAATCGGAACAATCCGATTGCCATTATTGTTCCTTGTCATCGAGTCATCGGAAAAAATGGCGACCTCACAGGTTATTTTTATGGTCTCGATATCAAAAGACAGTTGCTCGAACTCGAAAACCCCATGAGTTTTGGCCAACAAGGTAGCCTTTTCTAAATATTGAATCTTTTGATATTCCCTTTATTCAATATTCATCTTATTGTGCTAGTGGCTGACTTGCCATCGCTTGCATAATTTTTTCGTACAATTCTTGTGGCTTAAAAGGCTTTGATAAATATTGATTGATGCCTACTTTGATGCAACGTTCTTGTTCTTGTTTAGAAGAGTTGGCCGTAAGAGCGATGATTGGAATAGAGCTTTTCTCTCGTATTTTTTTGGAGGCTTCGATTCCATCCATTACAGGCATTTGAATATCCATTACGATGACATTGTATTGATGTTCACGTTGTTTTTCGACAGCAATGAGTCCATTTTCGGCGATGTCAACACTCACCCATTTTGACCATGATTTGAGTACTTTTTTGGTGGCAATTTGGTTGAGGAAGTGGTCTTCGACCAACAATATTTTGAGTGATGAAGCTGGCATATCCGACTCTGTAAAAGAAGGCGTTTCTACAATCTGCACAGGTATATCTACTTTAAAAGTCGTTGCAGAAGAAGCATCATTTTCAATAGACAACTGGCCACTTAGTAGTTTGATGAGTTTAAGCGTAACGGCGATATTGAAGGTACTATTGTCTTGATTTTCGCTGTTAGGATTATAGACTTGTAGCAACTTTTCGGAATCCAGTAATTCTTTGATTTCTACTCCTGAAAGTCTAAAACTATCCTTGCTAAATTGCATTGACAGTGTACCTGAATCTCCCATTAAAGAGTTGACTTGAGTTTTGACATTAACTTTTTTAGCTCCTCTTTCATCTTTACTTAGATAGTTGATGAGATTGTAATAAACTAGACTCAATTTTTTAGCATCAACACTAATTTTTTCGGGCATTTTGACATCCGTCTCAAATTCCAAAGCCACATTATTACCACTAGAGTGTAGTTGGCTAACTTTTTCGTTGCTTTTGAAAAAATCTTTAATTTTAAAATCTTCGTTATCTACTTTTAGATCTTCGCTGGCTAAGACAGCAAAGTTGAACAAGTTGTTCAACACCATAGACATATCGTCAAGTGAGACTTTTAGTTTGTCAATAAAATCACTTTGCTGAGTAGAAAGGTTGGTGTTTTCTAATAAATAAGTAAAATTGACAATGGACGAAAGTGGCGTTCGGACATTGAAACTCATATCCGAAAGTGCCTGTTGCATTACTTTAGCCGTTCTATCGGTAAAGTTTTGCTGCTGTATCAATTGCTTATTAATAGCATTATTGGTAATGTCTTGTATAACACCGAGCAACATGAGTTTTCCACTCGAATTATCAAAATTGATTTTGCAACGTATAGCAACGTGCTTTAGCACGTGGCCATCAATCAAAATTCGATGTTCAACATGATGCAATTGGCCATCTTTACTAGCGTTCTCAAAAAAGTTTTCAACTGTTTCTCTATCTTCAACATGCACATAATTCAAATATTCCGATAGCGAAGGAACGAAGCTATTGGGTTGGATTCCAAAGATGCGATAGACTTCTTCTGTCCAGTTCATTTCATTGCTAACGATGTCCAACTCCCAGTTGCCCATTCGAGCCATTTCTTGACCATACTCGTAGCGTTTTTCGTTAATCAATAATTGGTCAACTTGCTTTTGCAATTTTGAAAAAGAATTGAATCGTTGAAGTGCATACCAAATAGCACGCCCTAAAGTGCGGCTATCAAAATTGCCTTTAACCAAAAAATCTTGCGCTCCTGCTTTGATGGATTGGTTGCCAACAATTTCGTTATTGGTATCCGATAAAACAATGACAGGCAGGTTCAAACCCTTGTCCAAAAAAGAGGTAAGCGTCCTAAAACCCTTACTATCGGGAAGGTTCAAATCTAGCAATACCAAGCTAATTGGTTTATTTTCAATTACCTCAAAACTCTCAAACAATGTTTCGGAATAATGAAAAACAAATTTCGATGAAGATTGATTGAGTTTGTTTTGAAAATTTTGATTTTCTTTGTCAAGATTACCAATGTAAAGAATAGATTCTTTTGTCTTTGAATTCATAAAACGACGGTATTGCTTTTTATTAAAATCGAAAATATAAAAGGGAATCAATGCCACTAGCGCATGATTAAAATTTATTGTTGTTGAGGGGAGGCGATATTACATAGTTTGATTTGGCCAATATTTTAGCATACAAAATTATACCAAAGGGCTGAAATTGATTTTTAATTAGGAGGAAAGAAACGAATATTTTTAGTAGTTTTTTTTCAATGACTTGTGACTCAAATATGATGCCTATTTGGAAAAATGATAAAGGAAAAAGTAAAAAAAACATCAAATTTGGCTTAACTAGAACATCTAGTATAAAAGTCAGATACATCAAAAAAGTTAAATTTTCTAGTACTAATGCGTAGAAAAGCCACAATTCCAGTTTTCTGAATTGTAAGATATATTAATGTGACAGTCTTGTTTGTTCGGATTATTGGTTTTTGTATGTCGCCATAGCGCATTGGAAGTATTGGAATACGATTAAGATTTTTATTATGAGAAATATAGATACACTGTATAAATTGTTTTTAGAGGAGTTAGCGAAACGAAAATTGCAGCAAGAACCCCAAGAACTGTACGCTCCCATCAATTATATAATGGAGCTTGGGGGCAAGCGATTGCGGCCAATTTTGCTATTGATGACCTATGAGTTGTTCAAAGATGATATTGAACAAGCCATGCCCTTGGCTTATGCTATCGAGACATTTCATAACTTTAGTTTAGTTCACGATGACATCATGGATGAAGCCACTTTACGAAGGGGAAAGCCGACGGTGCATCACAAGTTTGATACCAATACAGGTATTTTATCAGGCGACGTTATGCTTATCTATGTCTATCAATATCTACTTGAATTAGAGTCAAATAAAAATATTACTCAAATTATAAAAACGTTCAATCAAGTAGCAATAGAAGTGTGTGAAGGACAACAAATGGATATGAATTTTGAAACTCGTATAGATGTACAGTTGTCAGAATATATTGAGATGATTGGTAAAAAAACAGCCGTTTTGCTGGCAGGAGCTATCAAAATGGGAGCATTGGCTGCTGACGCATCCAATGAAGACGCGCAACATGCCTACGAATTTGGCAAAAACGTGGGTATTGCGTTTCAACTCCAAGACGACTTACTCGACTCTTTTGGCGACCCCAAGAAATTTGGTAAAAAAGTAGGGGGAGATATTATCCAAAACAAAAAAACTTATTTGGTCTTAAAGGCCCTTGAATTGGCAAGTCCAGAAGAAGGCAAATCTTTACTTCAAATCTTATCGAATACAAAAATTCCTGAATCAGAAAAGGTAGATACCGTCAAATCAATCTTTACTAAACTTGAAATACCCACGCACACTAAACTTGCAAAAGAAAAGTATCAAAAACTAGCTTTGCAACATTTAGATGCGATAAATGTACCTGAAAGTAGAAAGATTTTAGTAAAAAAATTAGCAGAAGAAATGTTAGGAAGAGAAACATAAAAAAAGGAGCAACCACCGTAGCGGTTACCCCTCACACTATGAAACACTATTATTTTAATATTTTTTTCGTATTAAATATATATGTGTTGTAAAAATAGGGATATATTTTTAAATATTCAAAAAAAATGATTTCGATAGACCAAAAAACCTTATAAATAAAGGTTTTTTTTAATTTTTGAGTACATTTAAATGTTTTTACGTAGCTTTTACAAGTATTTTTTGCAAGTCAACCATCCTACTTCAAAAACCGCACTGTTTTTTTTGTAAAACTTTATAGCAGGTTCATTCCAATCCAAGACTTGCCACTTTACTAACACTGCTTTTTTTTGCCGCCCTACTTCTAGTAGAGCATCATAGAGTTGCTGGCCAATTCCAGATTTTCTGAATTTTTCATTGACTACAAAATCCTCCAAATAGAGCATTTTACCTTTCCAAGTAGAATAGGTCATATAATAAAATACCATGCCCACAATTTCTTGATTTATTTCAGCAACCAACACCTCAAAAATGTCCTCATCAAATGCTTGTTCATAATCCTTAATAGTTGCAGTTACAGCATGAGGTTCTTTCTCATATATTGCTAATTCAACAACCAATTCATGTATGGCTGTTAAATCTTCTTTTGTTGCTTTTCTAATGGTAGCTTGCATAGTAGAGGATTTAATTTATTATGGTTCGAAAGGACAAAATAAATATTTTGAGACGAATCAACCAAATAGAGGACTCAAACAAACATAAAATCAAGATTTATAGGCAATTAATTACAAGATTGGCTTTTTTTTATGTGAAAAAAAATATACCTTTGCATTCGCTTTTCGGAAAAGGCAAGAAAAATGCATTTTCTGTACAAATGTTTTACACATAAAATATCCTTATTTTAACAAGGTTTTTTAGAAAGAATTAAAATTTAGAATATGCCTACTATAAATCAGTTGGTAAGAAAAGGCAGAAAGAAAATTGTAATGGCGAGCAAGTCTCGTGCATTAGAAGGTAATCCTCAAAAAAGAGGAGTATGCACTCGTGTATATACCACAACGCCAAAGAAACCAAATTCAGCTTTACGTAAAGTTGCAAAAGTGCGTTTGACTAATGGTATTGAGGTTATTGCATATATTCCTGGTGAAGGACACAACTTGCAAGAACACTCGATTGTATTAGTAAGAGGAGGTCGTGTAAAAGATTTGCCTGGTGTACGTTATACCATAGTGAGAGGTGCGCTTGATACAGCTGGTGTGACTGACCGTTTGCAAAGTCGTTCTAAATATGGTACAAAACGACCAAAGAAATAAAATAACAATTATCAGTAACGATATTAGATAGTTATGCGTAAAAGAAAACCAAAAGAGCGGATAATTCAGCCAGATCCAAGATTTGGTGACCCGTTGGTAACACAATTTGTCAATAATTTAATGTTGGCAGGAAAAAAATCAATTGCTTTCGCAAATTTCTATGGAGCAATGGATATTATTCAAAATAAAACGAATGGCGACCCACACGCAATTTGGAAAAAAGCATTAAACAATGCAATGCCTCAGGTAGAGGTGCGTAGTCGCCGAATTGGTGGTGCTACTTTCCAAATCCCAACAGAGATTCGTGCGAAACGTAAAATCTCTATTGGTATGAAATGGTTAATTCGTTTTGCTCGTGCGAGAAGTGGTAAAGGTATTGCAGAGAAATTGGCTGCTGAATTAATAGCAGCGAGCAAAGGCGAAGGAGCTGCTGTGAAGCGTAAAGAAGATACGCACAAAATGGCAGAATCAAACAGAGCATTTGCACACTTTAGAGTGTAATAGATAAACAAACGATTTACCAAGTTTTTTAATTCCATTTTGGGAATTCATACACACTATATATATTATATAGTGTGTATTGTGTTTAATCTCATAATATCTCTCTAACTATTTACTATTAAAAAATCATGGCTAAAGATTTAAAATTCACTAGAAACATTGGTATTGCCGCACACATTGACGCAGGAAAGACCACAACAACGGAGCGTATTCTTTATTATACAGGAATGAGCCATAAAATTGGTGAAGTACACGATGGTGCTGCTACCATGGACTGGATGGAACAAGAGCAAGAAAGAGGTATCACAATTACTTCTGCTGCTACTAAGACCAACTGGAAGTGGAAAGACCAAGATTATCCGATGAATATTATTGATACTCCTGGTCACGTTGACTTTACCGTAGAGGTAAATCGTTCATTACGTGTATTGGATGGTTTGGTATTTTTATTCTGTGCAGTATCTGGTGTTGAGCCTCAGTCTGAAACCAACTGGCGTTTGGCAGATGGGTATAAAGTGCCAAGAATTGGGTTTGTTAATAAAATGGATCGTTCTGGAGCAGATTTCTTTAGCGTAGTAAGAGATGTAAAAGAAAAATTAGGCTCTGAAGCTATTCCTTTACAAGTGCCAATTGGTGCTGAAGAAACCTTCAAAGGAGTAGTTGACTTAATTACTAATAAAGCTATCGTGTGGAATGAGCACGATATGGGGATGACTTACGAAGAAATTCCAATTCCAAGTGATTTGGAAGATACTGTAATGGAGTGGAGAGAGAAATTGCTAGAAGCAGTTGCAGAATATGACGAAGCATTATTAGAAAAATTCTTTGACGATCCTGATAGCATCACTGAACAAGAAATGATCAATGCAGTACGTGGTGCTGTATTGGATGCTAAGTTTGTTCCAATGATGTGTGGTTCTGCATTTAAAAATAAAGGAGTACAAGCAGTATTGGATGCAGTTTGTGCATTCTTACCTTCACCTGTTGATATAGCAGATATTAAAGGTACGAATCCTAAAACTGACGAAGAAGTAGTTCGTAAGCACTCAGTTGATGATCCATTTGCAGCGTTAGCATTTAAGATTGCTACCGACCCTTATGTTGGTCGCTTGGCTTTCTTCCGTGTTTATTCTGGTTCTTTAGATGCTGGTTCTTATATCTTAAATGCTCGTACTGGCAAAAAAGAACGTATTTCTCGTTTATACCAAATGCACTCTAACAAGCAAAACGCTATTGAAAGAGTAGAGGCTGGAGATATTGCAGCGGGTGTTGGTTTCAAAGATTTACGTACAGGAGACACGCTTTGCGATGAGAAGAATCCAATCGTTTTGGAATCTATGGTTTTCCCAGAGCCAGTAATTGGTGTTGCGGTTGAGCCTAAATCTCAAAAAGATTTAGATAAATTAGGTATGGCTTTAGCAAAATTAGCTGAAGAAGATCCGACATTCAAAGTGCG
>JAHDEQ010000059.1:18857-20602 GCA_020628755.1 Saprospiraceae bacterium | reverse complement strand
TGAAATCTTAAACCTCAAAATTTAGGATAGTATTTTCAATAATATCACAACATTCATTGAGCTGTTCCTCGGTCATCACCAAGGGAGGTGCAAAACGAATAATGTTGCCATGCGTTGGTTTTGCTAACAAGCCATTGTCTCGCAAAGCCATACAAATATCCCAAGCAGTCGAGCTGTCTTCGGTATCATTGATAAGAATAGCATTGAGCAGCCCCTTGCCACGAACCAAAGTCACCAAGTCCGATTTATCCACTAAGCCTTGCATACGACTTCTAAACATTGCGCCTAATTTATCTGCATTCTTAGCCAATTCTTCATCTTTTACAACATCGAGAGCTGCCATTGCAACTGCACAAGCTAGGGGATTGCCCCCGAAAGTTGAGCCATGCTCGCCAGGCTTGATACACATCATGATTTCATCATTGGCCAAAACCGCAGAAACAGGAAAAACACCTCCTGACATGGCTTTACCTAAAATCAAAATATCAGGTTTTACTTCTGGATTATTTTCACAACCATTATTACAAGAGCAGTTGCCACAGGTAGCCAAAAGGCGACCTGTACGGGCTATGCCTGTTTGCACTTCATCAGCAATAAAAAGAACATTATTGTCTTTGCACAATTCGTAAGCCTTTTTCAAATATCCTTCATCAGGAACAAAAACACCAGCTTCACCTTGAATAGGTTCTACCAAAAATCCAGCTACCGTTTCATCTTTAAGTGCTTCGGCCAAAGCATCTAAATCATTATAAGGTATGATAACATAACCTGGCATATATGGGCCAAAACCTTTAGTACTGCTAGGGTCAACCGAACCTGAAATGATGGCCATTGTACGACCATGAAAGTTGCCAGAAACAAAAATAATTTTAGCTTCATTGGTAGCAACACCTTTCTTTTCGTAAGCCCATTTACGACAGAGTTTGAGAGCTGTTTCTACGGCTTCTACACCTGTATTCATCGGCAATACCTTGTCGTAATAAAAATATTCGGTAACATATTTTTCATATTTACCCAACATATCATTATAGAAAGCACGTGAGGTCAAGGTCAATTGTTGTGCTTGCTCCGTCAAAGCATTTATAATACGTGGATGGCAATGTCCTTGATTGACAGCGGAATAAGCCGACAAAAAATCATAGTATCTTTTGCCTTCTACATCCCAAACATAGACACCTTCGCCACGTGAAAGCACTGCAGGCAGTGGATGGTAATTGTGCGCACCATATTTGTCCTCCATTTGTATGAGGTCCTGCGAAGAAAGGATTGTTTCTGGTATCATAACAAGTTCAATTAAAATTGAAATGAAAAAATCATATTTATAAGAAATTATTCACATCTACATATTCGTGCCCAAAAGCATCGGATACCCCTTTATATACAACGTTGCCTTTGATAACGTTGAGTCCCAATTTGAGACTGTTGTCCTCTTGGCAAGCCTTTTTCCAACCTTTGTTGGCCAACTTGATGGCATAAGGCAATGTCGCATTGGTCAAGGCTAGGGTAGAAGTATAAGGTACTGCACCTGGCATATTGGCTACACAATAATGCACTACATCATCAATGATATATGTAGGGTCGGCATGCGTCGTAGGCTTACAAGTTTCGATGCAACCACCTTGGTCAACTGCTACATCTACGACTACTGTACCTGGGCGCATTTCTTTGAGCATTTCACGACTAATCAATTTAGGTGCTTTAGCACCTGGAATCAATACCGCACCAACTATCAAATCGTGATTTCT
>JAHDEQ010000059.1:16695-18757 GCA_020628755.1 Saprospiraceae bacterium | reverse complement strand
TCCACTGTTTCATAAGCCAAGCAAACTGCCTTACTTTTTATCATTGCCTCCGTTAAAGGTTCATAAGAAGCAAAATGAAAATACGTAAATACCAATTGATTTTCTTTGATTAGATTATACTCCTCTTCAATCGGTTCTTTTACCTTCATAATCATCTCTGCGATGTCGTAAGTGGACTCAATGTCGGGCATCATTTTAGCACCAGCTTCAATGTACTCTGCATCATCAAAACCACTACCAACGCCTGCACTCGTTTGTACATAAACAGTATGACCGTTTTTGACCAATTCGTATGCACCTGCGGGTGTGAGGGCAACTCGATTTTCGTTGTTTTTGATCTCTTTTGGAACCCCAATAATCATAGTCTATTTTAGTTTGAATTTTTGGTAAATAATATTATCTCGTGTATATTTCAGATTTTCAAAATAATCGTTGGCAAAGATAGCTTTATTTGTGTTTAATTTTTGAATAAGGAGTAGGAAAAAATAGAATAAGAATGAAAAAAATAGGTTTGCTTTCTGATACACATAGCTTTTTGGATAAACGTGTTTTTGAGTATTTTGAAAACTGTGATGAGATTTGGCATGCAGGCGATATTGGAACGCTCGACTTAGCGAATCAACTCGCCAAGTTTAAACCTTTTCGGGCGGTTTATGGTAATATTGATAGTTCAGAAATTCGGCACGAATATCCACTCAATTTACGGTTTGAGTGCGAAGGTGTAGATGTTTTTATGACTCACATTGGAGGTTATCCTGGGCGATACAATAAGCGAGTTAGAGGAATTTTTGAGGAAAATTCGCCCAAATTATACATTTGTGGGCATTCTCATATTTTAAAAGTGATGTATGATAAGAAATTCGATTTGCTACATATCAATCCTGGAGCTTGCGGGCATCATGGTTTTCACCAGATGCGAACTTTGATTCGTTTTGATTTGACGGAAGGAGAAATCAAAAATTTGGAAGTGATAGAGTTGGGACTACGAGGGATTAAAAAGTAAAGAATTATTTTTATCTTTAAAAACCAAAACCTCATAAAATGAGCAATGAACCTTTAGCAGAACTCAAACTCAAAGAACTTCGTCCTGAATTTCCAAAAGTCTTTCGGAATATCTGTTGTCCTTCTTGCGACAATGATGTAAAAGCAAATGATCTTAATATTCAAGATAAAATTGCAAAATGCTCTAGTTGCCATGTGGTTTTTCCATTTTATGAAGAAATTAACGATTTTTTTAACCCTAAACCCACACGGGAAATTGCAAGACCAGAAGGTATTGAAGTCTATCAGTTCAAAAATGAAATGGATATTGCTATCAAACAACCCATGACTCCTTTGGAAGGGCTTGGTGCATTTTTGGGGCCCTTATTTGCTGTAATGTTCTTTGGTATATATGCATCTGGAAATAGCTTTATGCTTTTTCCTTCAATAGCTTGTTTGCTTATTTCAATTTATAGTATCTATTTGATGGTCAATCGTTCCAATCATTTTATCAATATAAATATCAATTCCAAAGAATTGTCGCTACAATGGTTGCCCAAAAAAATGATGCCTAACAAAACATTTAATGTCGATGAAATTGATCAAGTTTATATCAAACAAGGTCATTTTATCTATTTGATCGTTAATACTGCTGAAGGACAAAAACACGTAAAATTATTGACTTTAACTTCTCTCCCTAAAGCATCTTATTTAGAACAAGAAATTGAACGTCAACTAGGTATAAAAGATAGAGTAGTACAAGGTGAAATACCCAAATAGCATCTTAGCTTCCGAAAAGTTATTCTCCTTCAAAAAAGAAAGGAATGTGGACAATTTTTTGCACACCTTCATCCGAAAAATATTCTTTTCGGATTTCTAAAATATTTTCGCCCACTTTAAAATTTTGTGTCGGAATATAAACCAATATGCCTTCTTCGCTTTGATGTGGATGTGTGAAATATTGAAATTTCAAGTCATCATAAAACGTCTCGTTCACATAGATTTTATTGAAATCTTTTACAGCATTGAGATCAATAGTGCGGATAGAATCGCGGCGCGCGATTCTTTGGGGTCGGGTTTC
>JAHDEQ010000059.1:11470-16595 GCA_020628755.1 Saprospiraceae bacterium | reverse complement strand
GCTATAAAACCAAGGAATGCCGAAATAGCCATGCCATATAAAAATCCATATTTGCTGGTCGAATTGGTGGACAAAATATTGGTGATATAGGTCAATGGTGTATAAAATATCGTATATACAAACTTACTGACTTTAGAGTTGATTTTGAATTGTAAATCTTCTAGTTTTTCTTTTGAAAAGTATTTTGTTTTTCCAATAAAGTAAAATGCTAGACTCCACAACAAAAAGAGAGCATACATTATGATTGCAAAGGTTAAAGTATAATCTCCAATATTGGGAAATATAAAACCCAATAATCGAAACAATAAATAGGAGAAAAATATCAAAAAACCAAAACTGCTAAATATCATCACGACCATTGCAGCTTGCGAGAAGAGTGTACTTGCTGTATTGTCCAATTTTTCATTATAGGCGGAGAGGCTAGGAAAGTCTTGTTTCATGCGTCTCATGTAATTTTCGCTTAAACTTCCAAAGGCCTTTACCACAATTCCTTTTGGATAGACGGAGTTGAGACCCAATAATGCAATCCACAAGGCTCGTATCAAAAAATGCAGCCCAAATATAAAAATCATCGCATAGATGCCGCCCATGAAATAGACGCTACCAAACTTTAGAAATCCAAAACTGATTTCTGAAGAACTCAAGGCATAAGCCTCCAAAAAACGCAGCAAATCATCGGGCAAGCGTGTCAGAAAAAAGACGATTACACTCGAAACCAACAATTCGGCTTGCCAGCTTTGCGCTTCGAGGGCTTCGAGCCATTGGGGTTTTTGAACAGACGTTTTAGTATTTTCAATAGGTTTTTCCATAGCATTAATTCTTTTCAAAGTAGAAAGGAATACGAACAATTTTTTGCACACCTTCATCCGAAAAATACGCTTTTCGGATTTCTAAAATATTTTCTCCTTTTTGGAAATGTTGACTTGGGATTTGTACCAAAATACCTTTTTCATTTTGATGTGAATGCTGATACATTTGAAAAGATAGGTCGGGATAAGCTATATCGTTTACAAAGATTTTGTTAAAATCTTTGTAGGCGTTTAAGTTAAAGAGTCGAATAGAATCTTGGCGAGCAATTCTTTCAAGGCTAGTTTCTTTCATTTTTGAACCTATTCGTTTAAACAAACTGAGCTTTTTGGCAAAATTGATATTGTCTATTTCTCTATCAATACTAGGGATAAATAAAGTCAACTGTTCGTCTTTTATATTACGAGAAGGAATAGTTGGTGCGAATATGGGTGTAGTTTCGGACAATCTATCCTCGTAGTTATAGGACAAAAGTTGGCCTTGACGATTGTTGAAAATCATATATTCGTTTGAGCCAAAATTGTCTAATATAGGAGAAGTTTCTATTTTGAATGGCGCAACCACTCCAAAAAATACACCTCCCAAAAAAGCAAATAGAATATAAGTTTTTTGGCTCGTAGCATTTGTTGATACAATATTATTAATATACATGACTGGAGTGGTAAAGACACTGAAAAGTCCTTTGCTAAATATTTTGGAACGTTGATAAGCATAGTTTTCGGCTTCTTCTTTTGTTAGTTTTTTTATTTTTATCACCGCATAGTTGTACAAACCTAAACCCAAAAAAATCACGAAATACATAACAATTGCAAAAGTTCCCATGTAATTTTTCAGAGCAGGAAAGAAAAAAATGATTATCTTAAACAGAATAAAACAGATAAAAATAACAATACCTACTGTTATCAGAAACATCACAATCAAAGCTGCTTGAGAAAATAGCGTACTCGCTATTTTGTCTAACTTTTCGTTATAGTCCGATAAACTCGGGTAATCATTTTTTAATTGCTTCCAATAGTTTTCAGACAAACCATATAAAGATCTAATTTTTATCCCATCAGGGTAAACAGAATTGAGTCCCAACAATGCAATCCATAAACTTCTAATTGCAAAATGGTACATAAATACACCAATGACGGCATAGATTGAACCAATCGTATAAAAACCACCTAGCAGAATAAATCCTATACTGGTTTCGCCAGATTTTAGTGCCAAGTACTCAAAAAAACTCAAAAAATTATCAGGCAATCTTATCAAAAAGAATATTACCACACTCGAAATCAACAATTCGGCTTGCCAGCTTTGCGCTTCGAGGGCTTCAAGCCATTGGGGTTTGGGTATAGAGGAAGTTTCAGATGGATGGTTTTGTTGGTCTTTCATAATTCAAATATTCCAAATTTTATGATGCTGTACAACATCATAAAATTTGAACAAAAAAGAAAATCTTTACGATAAATTGCTAGGATAATAGTACTAAAGCCTTAATAATTGGTAGAATAACTTCTTCTATGTCCTTCAAATATTTCCTTCGTAAGTTCCAAGTTTTCAATTCCTTAGTCAACTTTTGAAGGACGAAGTTATTCAACAAGCAATTATGTACAGGCAATTATACCCCAAACTGTGTCAAATGATGGTCTAAATGTTTAGAGAACATCATATTCCATTCCTTTGTACTTAGAGGGCCAAAAGAGAGATTTTCTTTTCCATCAAAATGAGATGCACCCAATGTTTGAGTCTTTTTGAGGTAGTCAACAAGACGTTTTTTTTCGGCCTTAAAATCTCGTTCATCTACTATTTTAAATTGAGGTGCAGTGGGATTATTTTTGGCGTAGGGCTTGGGGCCGACTACTACATTTTTGACAAAGAGTTTCATCATAATTCTACCAAAAAAACCAGGTTTGGGGTGCTTGTCGGTATAAACCATTTCATAAGCCACGCTGCAATGCGCCAGCATTTGCGCTACATTCATTTTGCCCCATTGTGGCGTGGTCGAAGGAGTGAGTTTTTCGATTCGATCGAGTGTAGTTTGAAGTTCTTTTTCATCAAACAAATTTCTAATTGTCATAGCTTGGTTTCGTTTTGAATTTTTAAGCATTAATTTGAAGCGTATATTGCTGGATTTCGCTCGTTGTATTTTTGTAAATACAAAAATATACGCTGTTCTTTTTGTTCGTCCTGTTTAAAATGGTCAAATAGCTTTTGATCATCTTGTATCAACAAACCTAAATTAAATTCATTAAAATCACAAATTACACCCGACTCTAATTTCATAATTTTGGAAGTTGAGACATGAAAACCGTCTTTAAAACTCGAATATTGATTATTGAGGTAATTATTGCTATTGTTGCTGAGATAATCTTCAATATGAAAATGGCAAATAGAGCCAATAATACGAATACGAGTAAAATTACCCGTAAATCGTGGTTCTTTAGCAACTTTGCCAAAGAGCAAATTGCGATTGTTGCGACTCATATATTGGATATGAGGCATACCGTCAATACAAATCCCCCAGACTTCTGCCAGATTCATTTTTTGCCATTTGCCTTCATCAAGAATCTGAATCTTATGAATTTTCATTTTATTAAAATAGCGGGTTTCTTTTTCTTTAACTTTTACCTTATCCAAAGAAATGCTAGGTTTATTTTGAATAAAATCATCATAGGAAAGATAGATACCATCTTTAAATGGGAGCGAATTGCCTAAAAAGTTGCTCTGTGTTTGGGCTGTTGCTTGCATAGCAAAGCCTAAACATATGAGTAGTAATAATCTCATAGTGTTCATGGGTTAGTGTATGAAAAAAAAGGGGATTGTTCTAAAGGTGGTTTTATGCAGTCTCGTAGAGTTTATAATACAAACTCATTGCCAAATTGGGATTTATCAAAATAATAGAGGGCAAAAACAATGCTTTTACAAGCAATTGTTAGGAGGGAGGGCAAAAAGGGCAAATTATATCCCTTTGCGTTTTATACAATTTATAAAAATAAAATTATATTGTCAAGCCTAAAAAGGTGAGAATTATTGCTTAAAATGAAATCCCAATCGCAAGCCGAGTTGCAATTGATTCACATTGGAATTGGCAGGAATATTAGGCTTTTCACTGGAAAGTTCATTGGACAATTCCGTCCATTCTGAATTGAAGTGTATTTTGTATTTTGCATAAGGACTAAGCGTCAAAAACTTGTTGATTCCAATATCCAAACCTGTCCCAATCCCCAAATGAGGCGTGATAGATGTATTTTCAAAATTGTCTGACATTGACCTCGGTTCTGAAATAATATTGTTAAAATAACTTAGTCCTGGTACAACACTCAAGTAAAATCCTTTTTTGATGACTGTACCATCTTTACCCCAAGTCGGACAGTCGCAATCGCCCTCTAAATCAAGCGGATAAAAATGAATAGGAATGGATAAATCAATCAAATTAATATCAAAAGATGTTTGTATTTCAGTCGTATTAGCATTGGCTTGATTGCTAATAGTAGTATAAGATAAGGTCGGCAAAAATTCAATACGATATTCAAGCGGACGCAACCACCAATCAACCGAAAAGCCCAAAGCATCTTCTATATTATAGTCCGAAGAAAAATCATACAAGTCGGATTCCTGAAAATGAACATCCCAATCTTTAGCATTATTTATTCCTTGATAAACCGACAAGCCCAATTGCGCTTGCACCTGAAATCCCAAAAAGAAAAGAAAAACAAAACCTATATAACGCATAATATTCTATTTTAACTCTGTGTATCTCCGTGAAAACTCCGTGTAACTCTGTGATACAGTCAACTATTTAGTAACGATAAATTTACCTTGATATTGGTTAGAACCATTAATGAGTTCATAAAAATAAATCCCATTTCCGATATTGGGTAGCAAATAACTTTCTTGAAAAAAATTGCCATTGGCAATTTGCCACACTCCAATATCGACCAATTTGCCCAAACTATCATAAACCCGAAATTCAACCCGTTCACTTTGCGTTTCTTTGATTTCAATAAAAAGTCTATTGTTTGTCGGATTCGGATAAATTTTATAAGCCACATTATCCAAATATTCTAGTTCAATTTCATTGGAATATGTATAAATACCTTGTTCATCAATTGCTTTTATACGATAGGTATTGACCCCAAAATTAGGCTTATCATCCGTAAAGGTATAAGTCATATTAGCTTGTACACCAAGTTCTCCAATCGGTTCAAATTGATTTTGGATATTTTTACGTTGGATTTCAAATTTTACAATATCTTTCTCAAAACTGCTCTCCCAAAACAAGTCTATTTTTGTATCATTCTGTTCTCCATACAAATCCAAAAATTCTAAAATG
>JAHDEQ010000059.1:0-11370 GCA_020628755.1 Saprospiraceae bacterium | reverse complement strand
AATCGGATAAAAATCGCCATCTTCAAAACTCGTTATTTCAACACTTGGAGGCGTATTATTTAAAGTAATCAATATTTCTTTGCTTCGACTTATATTGGCCGTATCGGTCACCGTCAATTTTGTTGTAAATGTAGTTGGAGCAGCATTAGCACTTACAAAAGTATGGATAGGATTGGCTTCATCCGAAAAATTGCCACCTGCTTGCGCAGGCAAGTCTCCAAAATCCCAAGCGTAGGAGAGTGGCGAACCATAAGGTGAATAGGAGTTGCCTCCTTCAAATTGTACCGTTAATGGCGAAGTTCCATATTGTTGGCTGGCCACCAGTTGTACAACTGGTGGTGGCGTTCCGCTATAAGCGACTCGATGCACTTTTTGGTCATCAATATTGATATAATACATCGCACCATCAAATTCATTAAAAGTCAAATGCGTGATACCTTTACAGTTCGTATGAATAGGAGTTTCTTTTACTACTTCATAATTTTCATTCAAAGAAAAAGCTCGAATCCAACCTGCATAATCGGCTTGAAAGAAAGTACCTTTCAATTCTTCTGGAAATAAATCGCCTTCATAAAAAAAGCCTGGCATACTCGAATACCCATCAAAACTACTGCCTTCTACCGTAGAGGCAGTGCTATCCAACTCAATGCTAGAAGCCGTCCCATTGGCATCATAACTTGGAGTGTAAGCACGAGTTGGTTGATTCCAAGAGACATTACTCCAAGCAATAATGGGCCGATTGTGTACAAAGGTTGGAATATTTTCGGGTATGGACTGGCTACTTTGGCAAGGATTGCTAAAGGAATAGGTATTGGATTCATTGGGGTCTTGTATCAAATCCGAATATCCAAAATAAGGTTTTTCGCAACCCTCGCCCAAAGGGTTGGGCGCATCTACATTGGGCATAGGTTCCCAATAAAAAGGCCATTTTTTCTCATACGATTCGTATAAAGGCCAGCCCATATTGAGGCCGCCCCTCCAAACGACGCTCGTCTCTTCCCACAAATTAGCTCCCACATCGCCCACAAACAAATGACCAGGTTCGCCCGAATTGATACTATGCGCACCAGTATTTGGTTTGACAATAAAACGGTAAGGATTGCGAAAACCCAAAGCCCAAACCCTCGATTTTGGTGAACGAGGATTATCTGCTTCATAGTATGGATTGCTAGGCAATCCATTGCCCGTTTCGGGGTCGAGGCGTAAGATTTTGCCCAACATACAATCCAACATTTGCGCTCGAAAAGCTCCAATATTTTCTTTATCTTTTAAAATACCATCGTCTAAGGCTTGTTGAAAATAAGTTTCTTCGGCACTTCCTATATCTGCTGATTGAAAACTTCCAGCTTCGCCCACCGAGAGCAGCAAACTCCCATCATTGCCAAATTGCAATGCTCCAACTCCATGCGAAATCATCAAAATGGGCAGACCTGTATCAACGGTTTCTCCTAATAATATTTTACGACTTTCGGGGATTGCAGTTAGCAAATCATTGTCTAAATCGGCTTGATAACGAGTGACTCGTCCAATACTTGCTTCATTGAGAATCGTAATATCAGGATTGTATTCAGGTGTATTGTGAAAAAGTAAATGATGTCGATCGACGACATAAGCAAGGTAGAAATAGCCATTGTTTTGAAAATCAGGGTCAAGCGCAAAACCCAAAAGTCCATGGTCGCCATAGCTGGCAACCTCCTCGGAAATATTGATAAAAGGAGTTGGGATTTTTTCGCCTTCTGGAGTCAACAGAAAGACTTTACCACCTTGTTCCCAAACGTAGCCACGACCATTTTCATCAAAAGTGATTCCAATGGGACGTGTAAAAGTGGCTTCGACTGTTTCGTCGAAGAAATTTTCATAAAGCTGAGCAGAGAGCTGAGTTTGAATCGAAAAAAACAAACAGAATAATACTATTCTTACCATCATTTGATAGGATTGTTTGTGTCAAAGGTAAGAAATCCTTGTTAGAGGATAAGTCTCTTCAATGTAAAATTAAGACAGGAATTGTAACTGCGGATTTAGCCGCAGGATATATGATAGGCTCGTCGCAGTTTCTCAAATACGATGCCATACGCTTATTTTTTCCTTGAGTGAATTGTATCGCAGATGCAATCTGCGACAAACATGAAAGGATGTATAAACAACTTGAACGTTTTCGAAGTGTAAAGAAATTTAGTTTATAGCCTATTATTACACTGTAAAATAAATTTCTTAGCATTTTGTATTCGCCCATTTTAATGGGCTGAATCCTGTAAAAGTTGATTTTCTTGACTTTTTGAACCTACCGACTAAAGTCGGTGGTTACAGAAATTTAAACTTATTTAAGTTCCACAGTATTATTCTAGTATTTTAAAAGTCGTTCGACGATTGGCTTGATGTTCATCATCGTTACAACGTTGGCATTGACAATCTATCAAAAGGGAGTTTTCGCCGTAGCCCACAGCAGTGAGACGCTCACTACTAATACCTTGAGAAACCAAGTAAGTAACTGCTGATTGCGCCCGCTTTTGTGACAAACTTTGGTTATAATTTGGATTGCCTTGACAATCGGTATGTGAAGACAATTGAATATTTAAAGTAGGATTTTGAGCCAAAACACGAGCCAACTCGTTGAGCGTTGGCTTGGCATCCTCTCGAATGTCCCATTTATCAAAATCGTAATAAATATTATCCAAGACAATTTCACGATTTTTAAATATTTTATCCAATAAGATTTCTAGCTCAAATTCTTGTACAGGATTTTTAGGGTCTTTGGCGATACCTCGCGTCGAAAAACGCTCATCATTATTCAAATAACCTTCTTTACTTCCAAAGAAATAATAGTCTTTTTCAAAGTCCAACTCTAATTCAAATGAGCCGTCATCCTTTGTTTGTACGGGAATATTTTTATTGCCTAGTTTAGCATCTACTTTGGCATTGGCCAAAGGTCGGCGGCCCAAGACTTTACTACTCGGATTATTAGGATCTTGATAGATTTTTTCGACTACAAAACCTTTGAGCAATAGTTGATAAACGATTGCTTTGGTTTTTTCAACTTCTTTTGGTTTTTCTGGTTCGACGGGCGGCGGAGGAGGAACGAGTTTTTCATAACGATAAATATCATCCAAACCTTTGCCATCTAATCGAGAACTAGAGAAATAACCAATTTGCAATTGCTTTTCTTTTAATTTGCTTTGATAATCAATGATAAATCCAAAATCATCGCTCCCTGAATTGATGGGAGGTTTAAGATTTTGGACAGAAGACCAGCGATTGTCGTCAATTTGGTAGGACTTAAAAATATCTAAACCGCCCATTCCTGTATGTTTGGTAGAAGAAAAATATAAGGTATCCGCATCAATAAAGGGAAACTTCTCATCGCCAATTGTATTGATACTTCGGCTCAACAATTTAGGGATGCCCCAACCTTCGGGCGTGCGCTCGCTTACCCAAATATCAAAACCGCCCCAGCCTTCGGGGTCATTGCAAGCAAAGTACAATTTGCCACCATCTTTGGTTAAAGAAGGATGTCCGTAGCGAATATCTGGTTGCGTAAAATTGAGAACTATCGGTTCTGACCAAGCATCGCCTTCACGAGAGCTTTGCATAAGTTGGCAAAATTGGTCATTGCGCTCATTATTGTCAAAACATCGAGTAAAAATCATTTCGGTAAAGTCGCCATTGAATGTTGCCGTTCCTTCATTTTTGGCTGTGTTGATGGGAGCAGGAAAAGCATTGACATTTCCTTCGGAAGAAGTCAAAAACAAATCCGAAAAATCATTGCCAGTCCAGTTGTAAACCTCCTCGCCATTGCTCGATGCACGGTCAGAAGTAAATAAGATTTGGTTGTCAGTATAAAGAGTGGGAGAGTAGTCCGATTTAGGACTATTCCAGTCGAGGTTTTCAATGTCGTAATTATTTTTTTCTTTTTTCCAATCAGCCGCAATTTTACAAGCTGAAATTTCTTTTCGATATTCATAAGGACTGCCAATTTCGATACCCAATTCTTTAAAGGCTTGCTGAGCTTCTTTGTATTGTTCGTTTTTTTTGAGCGCAAAGGCATACTCCTTTAGCGCATCAATACCAGCACTGTTGTCGTAGGCAATTTTGTACCAATCTATTGCTTCAAAATTCTTTTGTAAGGCCGAATAGGACTTAGCCAATTTAAAGGCCAATTTACCTTTTTCGACTCGACTTTTTTCTTTGCTAAACTCTTTTTTGAGCATATCTACAGCTACGGCGTATTGTTTACGCTCGTAGGCCATGCTACCATTTTGAATTTTTTGTACGTAAGTACAGGCATGAATTAAAAATAGAATGGACAATAAAATGGCAAGATATAAACGATTCATGTGATTTCCTTTTTTGAATTTAACACTAAAAAGAGTGTTGGGTTTCAATCCTTTAACGTAAAAATGCAAAGTTCATTTTGGCCAAACGCAAAAAAGGTGTTCAATGAGACATTGAACACCTTTTCTGATAAGAAAATATTGATTTCTTTAGTTACAAGGGTCGTCTATTGCCGCCGTAAAATCAGCCCCTATTACGGTTTCAAAACCTGGTTGCAATTCAATACAAATATTGGCATTGTATTCAACTACAAAAGAGGCATCAACGATAGTATTGGAAGTCACTAAGTCGGTGGCTTCATTCAATTCATTTATTACATGAGGCATAGTGATATTGAGCGTATCCGCTACTAAGAAATAAGTACACTCAGGGCCATAAGCATATGCAATAAAATCGCCACCACCACATTCGGCAGGCAAAGTTGGGTCGGCAAGTTGGGTATTTACGGCATCTATTTCAGCAACAAAATCAGCAATAGAAAGCGTATCTGTTGTGCCTGACAAAGTCGAAACTGCTCCTAGACTTGTGACATCTGAGCCACAAAAAATACCTTGCGCATTGAGGTCTGCACAAACTGTACTTCCTTGGGAAGCGGCTAAGTCGCAACACGGAGTAGTAACAAAAAATATAGTAACAGAACCTTTAAGAATGTCATCTAATGTGCCTCGAACAGAATTCAAATCATAAGCTACTGGAATTACTCCAAAGGATGTTCCTGGAGTAAGGTTATATTCACTTGGCATAAAAATACCATCTTCGTCAATACCAACAATGGCATCCCCTGTACCTGAGGGTGCTGGTAAGTTGTGATCAATAATAGCATATTCTATATTTGGCAAGTCAGATGTCGTAGCTAGTGTATATGGGCCTAGGGTTTCGTTTAAACAAACAGTCAAATCAGTGGGGCAATCTAATACGGGTTCTATATTGTTATTATTACTGCCTTGCGCTTGTAGTTGAAAACTGAATAATAGAAAAAGAAATAGTGTTTGGGTAAATTTTAGCATGTGTATGGTTTTTTAAAATTGGATAAGATTGGTAGGTTGGGGTGAGTATTGCCACCAAATATAAGAAAAAAATCGGTGAGTGTGTAAAAAGGAGAGAAATTTTGGAGCAATAAAAAAAGCCCGTTGCTTATGCACGGGCTTGGAAAACGAATCTTACAATTTTTTAACCAAAACTTACTTACATCATTACAAGTATGATGCCAAAAATGGAAAAGGACTATTTTTTTGCAAAAAAACAGTCCTTTTATGTTTTTTTATGGCTCTCTATTGAGAGTTAAATATTTAGCATTCAGCATCTTATAAAATAAATATATTAGATTTCATTTTTTTGACATATGTGCAAAAAAGTAATTTAAAGTAGAACTGCTATTTAGCATTGGCTTTCAATTTTTGCTGTTCTCGCTCTTTTCGAGCCTTTTTCTGCTCATTATTGCTTTCGTAAACCGTGTAATGTTCATACTTTACGGTATCGGTTTCAACCCAAATATCTTTTCCTACATTGCACAAGACAATCATTTCGTCGTAGAGTTTATTGCCTTGTTCGACTCGTCGTTCTACTGCAATATCTCGTTCGGCAACTTTATCTTGCTGGATATTGAGCGCATTTTCAAATTCTCGGCAGGCTTCAGTTACTTTAGTTATACTTTTTTCGTTCATCCCAACCTCGGCTAAAAAATCAATTTGTTGTCGAGCGACTCTTGCGACTCTACGACCGCAAAAAAGCAATTGCGCATCAGTCATATCGCCTAGTTTAGCCGTACCAAATTTTCGATAACGTCCTGAGCGATTGCTGTACTTTATAGCAACTCTCGTCATGATAGAACGAATAGCCGTTTTAAGCTTTTCGGCAGCCGTATATTTTTTTTCGGTGGTTATCATTTGGTCGCCGACTAGCTCATCGTCATCGGGCAAGGACTTGAATTTTTCGCAGTTGTTTTTGAAAGCCATCAAACGATCCTTATCGTAACCATATTTTTCAAATTCCTCAATGTCTCGTGCGGCATATTTTATCCGTTCGATGCACTGCACATAAAGGTCAGCATCAGGAAAATTGTATTTTCTGTTTGAGGATTGCTTTTTCATATCAAAAATAGATTATTGTAATTCAAATTTACAATAATTTCTATACGAAAACAAATTTTTGTTAAACTAACCTAATTTGATTTAATTTAAGTCATATTTTTACTCAAACAAAGAAATCTTACTATTATCTGTTTAAAAAAAACTACGAACTAGCCTTAGCTGTAAGGCCAGTTCCCATTATTTGTTCTTGATGATTAATAGATTCTTGATGAACTGCTTTTAAAAAGACAGAAATAAAGTCTCGACTAAGTCCTTTTTCTGCCCCTTTGAGCATAGACTTTTCGAGTATCTCATTCCAACGAGTGGGTTGCAGGATGGAAATATTATTGTTCTTTTTATAACGTCCAATATCTTCGGCCAAAGCCATACGTTTGCCCAAAAGCGTCAACAATTCATTGTCAATGACATTAATTTGTTGGCGCAAGCCCTCCAAATCTTCTAAAAATTTTACATCATTAGTTGTTTCGGCTCTAATAACTAGATTTTTGATTAAATCCTGAAAAACAAATGGTGTGATTTGCTGCTTGGCATCGCTCCAAGCCTTGTCAGGGTTATTATGTGTTTCGGTCATTAGACCATCAAAATTCAAATCCATTGCTTTTTGAGCGAGGGCAGCAAGTGTATCTCGTCGGCCACAAATATGACTGTTGTCACAAATGATTTCAAGGTCTGGAAATCGGCGCATCAATTCGATTGGAATTTGCCACATGGGTTCGTTTCTAAAATTGGAATTACCTGATGAAGAAAAACCTCGATGAATGACTGCAATCTGCTGAATGCCAGCTTTGTAGATTCGTTCAATTGCACCAATCCATAAATTCAAATCTGGATTGATAGGATTTTTTATCATGACAGGAATGTTAGTCCCTGCGAGCGAATCTGCAATTTCTTGTACCGAAAAGGGATTCACCGTTGTACGAGCTCCAATCCACAGGACATCAATCCCGTGCTTGATGGCTTCAAAAACGTGGTTACGGTTGGCCACTTCAGTTGTAACTTTGAGTCCTGTTTCTTCTTTTACTCGCTTGAGCCATTTTAGTCCAATCGTTCCAACACCTTCAAAAGAATTGGGACGGGTACGAGGTTTCCAAATACCTGCTCGATACAAATCAACATTGCCCGATTGTGCCAGTTGATGTGCAATATCCATCACTTGTTCTTCGGACTCAGCGCTACAAGGGCCAGCAATGATAATGGGCTGACGAGCAGCTTTTTTGAAAATGGGTTGAATTTCCATCATGATTTTCTATTTTGATAAATTTGGGATATTTTCAAAATTATTTATATCCCGTTTAAAAAAATTCCAATAAAAAAAGGAGTTCATTTCTGAACTCCTTATTACTTATCATATCTAAAGGCACAACAAATAAGTTAGCAGTTCTTGATAGTTTTATCAAAAAAATAAAAATAACAGAAACTAAAATAATTGCGTTGTTGTACTTTCATAAAGCAAACCTAAGTATTAATTATTTAGGAATCAAATTTATTTAGTTGTTTTTTACAATTTTTTATATTTACAATTAATTATCCTGTATGGTTTTGTAATGTATGATTCAAATGAGATTTGGAAAAAGCCTCTTGAATGTAAAAAACGGATATATACCGAGAACGGGGTAAAAAACCGAAAATAAAATGAAGGCTTTACCCCTTCGGCATCACTATTCACGAGAAAATTCCCTTTAAGATAAATTCGGAAATTTATCCCGTGAACAGTATAGAATTGCTTACAAAAAAAGAAAGCTGTCCCGAATATTCGGGGCAGCTTTACTTAATCGGTTAGTTGTTAGAGTCGCTACAAATTGATAGCTAAATATCTTTTAAGATTCTGCTTCTGTTTCTGCCTTTACCTCTGGCTTAGGAGCAGGAACAACATTTTTTTTGAGTTTCTTTGGTCGAGTTTTACCATAAGAACCCCTAAAGATTTTTCCTCTTTTAGATTTTACATCACCTTTACCCATGATATTTTCTTTTATGTTTAAATAATCTATTTCAATAATTTTGGCAAATGTATTTAATTCTTTGCAGATTGCAAAATCTATGTCTTGTTATATGTATTGTTATAAATAAACCCTAATTTTGCAGAAACTAACGATTCTCACAGTAGAAAAATTTAACTGTCGAAAAAAGCAATTTCCAAAATTTTGACCGCCCACAGGGAGAATTTTTAAAATTTTAGAGCGATAGCGGAGAAAAATTTAAAAATCTAGGTCAAAATTTTTGAGAAATATGCGATTCGACTAGATTCCTGCCAGCCGGCAGGCTGGTTTGGTTCTTTTCATCCCTGCCTGCGGCAGGCAGGAATGGAAAAGAACAAAGTTATATTTGAGAAATAAAGTGAGGATTACTGTGTAAAATACTTTAGTTCTTAATTCAAATAAGACATGACTCCACAAACAGTAGCTTTTTATACATTGGGTTGCAAACTCAACTATTCCGAGACCTCGTCCATTGCACGATTGTTTGAAGACAAAGGCTATGGCGTAGTCAAATTTGAAGAAGGAGCAGATATTTGTGTGATTAATACCTGTTCGGTAACGGATTTTGCAGATAAGAAATGTCGTAAAATAGTGCGTCAAGCCCTTCGACAAAATGCCTACTCCTTCGTCGTGGTCATTGGCTGCTACGCACAACTCAAACCACAAGAAATTTCCGAAATTGAAGGGGTAGATTTAGTCTTAGGAGCTGCCGAGAAATTCCGAATTTTAGATTATATCGAAGACTTGACCAAAGCTCCAGGCAAAGGCATGGTACAAGCTGGCGAAGTCAAAGAAGCCAAAGACTTTGTCAATGCTTTTTCTTTTGGCGACCGTACTCGTTCTTTCTTGAAAGTGCAAGATGGTTGCGATTATAAATGTTCTTTTTGTACGATTCCACTAGCTCGTGGTAATAGCCGAAGCGACACCGTTGAAAATGTGGTCGAAAATGCTCGAAAGATTGCGGATATGGGCGTTAAGGAAATCGTTTTGACAGGAGTCAATATTGGCGATTTTGGGGTAGGGACAGAAGTTATTGAAGGAATCAAACCTAAAAAAGAAGCTCTTTTTATAGATTTAATCAAAGAATTGGATAAAGTTGAAGGCATCGAACGCTTCCGTATTTCTTCGATAGAACCCAATTTGCTCACCAACGAAATCATAGAATTTGTGGCACAATCGGAACGATTTGTACCGCATTTTCATATTCCACTACAATCAGGAAATAATAAACAACTCAAAGAAATGCGTCGTCGCTACAAACGTGAATTGTATGCCGACCGAGTGGCGACGATTAAGCGTTTTATGCCGCATTGTTGTATTGGTGTGGACGTGATTGTAGGTTTTCCGAACGAAACCGAAGCTGATTTTGAAGAAAGTTATCGTTTTATTTCAGAATTAAATATTTCCTATCTTCATGTTTTTACGTACTCCGAACGCAAAAACACCCTCGCCGCCGAAATGCCAAATATTGTTTCAATGGAAGAACGCCGCCGTCGAAATAAAATGTTGACGATTTTATCAGAAAAGAAAAAAAGATATTTTTATAATCAGTTTTTAGGAAGACGTAGAGATGTATTATTTGAAGTCCACAAAAAAGAAGGTTTAATGACTGGATTCACCGATAATTACATCAAGATTGAAGCACCTTTTGAAGCCGATAAAATCAATACCATTTCTACCGTTCAATTGATGAATATCAATGATAGTGGTCTTGTAGAAAGCACAGTCATGGATATTCCTGAAGGGATATTTGATATGGTGTAGCTAAACAATAAAACTATGCAAAACATCCTCCGAATACTATTTACCATATTAATTTTGGGGCTAGGAATTTTCATTGGTTCATCTTGGAAAATGAGCGATACCAAAGAAACAAAACAAGAATCATCTATAGAAAAAGAGGAAGTAAAACGATTAGAAACTTCAAATAATTTAGCCGATAAAGTAGAAGAAGATTTAGGTCGTTCCGACCTAAATACCGCTGAAAAAGCCACCATTCGCCTCTTTGAAAATGCAGCTCCTTCCGTTACGTTTATAACAACGACGACTTATCAGCGCAATTTTTTCTCGATGAATGTAACCGAAATCCCAAGTGGTACAGGTTCAGGATTTATTTGGGATAAAAAAGGTCATATTATTACTAATTATCATGTGATTAAAGGTGCAGCACGTGCGCAAGTCACCCTTGCCGACCGTTCAACTTGGGATGCACAAGTCATCGGAGCAGCACCCGATAAAGATTTAGCCGTTCTAAAAATTGATGCTCCTACTCAATTATTACAACCAATTTCAGTGGGTAACTCGGACAATCTCTTGGTTGGTCAATCGGTTTTTGCTATTGGAAATCCTTTTGGATTAGACCAAACCCTCACAACTGGAATCATTAGTGCCTTGAATCGAGAAATACAATCCGTTTCGGGCTTGCCTATTAAAGGAGCAGTACAGACTGATGCAGCTATTAATCCAGGTAATTCTGGCGGCCCTTTGTTAGATTCATCGGGACGTTTGATAGGAGTCAATACAGCAATTTATAGTCCTTCTGGTGCTTATGCAGGTATTGGGTTTTCTATTCCTGTTGATGTCGTCAAATGGGTTGTACCTGACTTATTAAAGTATGGATATTTACAAAGACCTTCTCTTGGTATAGAAGAAGCCAGTCCACGTTGGATGAACCGACTCGGTATTGAAGGCGTATTGGTACTCAATGTCAATAGAGGAGGCCCCGCCGAGCAAGCAGGGATTCAACCAACTTATCGGAACCAACGTGGCGAAATTGTACTTGGAGATATTATAGTAGGAATCAATAATGAACCAATTGCCAGTCGAAACGATATGCTTCTTGCACTCGAAAAATATAAAGCAGGAGACAAAGTACAATTGACTCTGATTCGAGAAGAAGGAGAGGTTCAGTTACCTATAATTCTAGGAAAAGAATAAATACAAGTTCATCGCAGTTTTTCAACTGCGATAGCCTA
>JAHDEQ010000319.1 GCA_020628755.1 Saprospiraceae bacterium | reverse complement strand
TAATACATGAATACGGATATAAAATTGGCAGTTTTGATTGATGCCGACAATGTACCTTCGAATTATATGAAGGAAATGCTAGAAGAAATTGCCAAATATGGTGCTCCTACCATCAAACGTATTTATGGCGATTGGACAAAACCCAACCTCAATAAATGGAAGAAATTGCTCTTGAGCAATGCCATTACGCCCGTGCAGCAATACAGTTATACCGTTGGTAAAAATGCAACTGATTCGGCTATGATTATTGATGCAATGGATATTTTGTATTCCAACAAAGTACAAGGTTTTTGTATTGTTTCGAGTGATAGCGATTTTACTCGATTGGCTACTCGCTTACGAGAAGCAGGAATGCTAGTCTATGGCATAGGCGAAAAGAAAACGCCTGACCCATTTATTGTAGCTTGCGATAAATTTATCTACCTCGAAATTTTAAGAGAAGTGGACGAAGAAGAGGAAGATACAACAAGCTCTACCACCAAATCCAAGACCAAACGCAAACCCAAACGCCGCAAACAAATTGCACGAATCACACCCAAAGTGATTCGATTAATCAATAATACCATTAAAGATGTTTGTGCTGAAGATGGCTGGGCTTTTCTTGGCGATGTTGGTAGTTTGATAACAAAAAAACAACCCAATTTTGATTCTCGAAATTATGGTTTTCAAAAACTAACGCCGCTTATCGATTCTATTGGAAAGTACGAAATCGAAGTTCGGGACAATATCAAAGGACGCTTTAAGTTGATTTATGTTCGTATAAAAGAGGGATAATTAACTTCTTCTCCTTACCAAGTTTTGAGATAAAGACTCGGTTTCTCCTAAACCTTTACGAATGGTAAAAAAGAAAGTCGTGCCTTTGCCGAGTTCTGATTCTATCCAAATATCCCCTTCGTGAAAATCAATGATTTTTTTGCACGTAGCCAATCCAATACCGCTGCCTTTGTATTCTTCTTGGGTATGGAGTTTTCTGAAAATTTGGAAGATTTTTTCATGATATCGAGGAGCTATTCCGATGCCATTATCTTGGATGCTAAATTTCCAGTGATCTGCCATTTCTATAGCTTTAACATGAATGATACAAGGCTCTTCTTTTTTACGAAACTTGATGGCATTGGAGATTAAGTTTTGAAATAATTGGTTGAGTTTAATTTTACACACATCAAGTTTTTCAGGGAGAGACTTAATGTATAATTGTATATTGTTTTCGACAATTTGATTGTGCAGATTAAACTTAACGACTTCCAAAAGGTCGTTGAGATTTTGAGGATGAAACTGCAAATTGTGGGTAGAGGATATACTCGAATGTGTCAACAAATCGTCAACGAGGATTTGTATGTTTTCAATAGATTTGTTGATGAAAAACAAGTATTCGCTAGCGTCTTTATCTAAAAGCTCTTTCTTATCAAGATGATTATTCAATAATTTTGAAAAACTATAAATGGTTCGCAAAGGTTGTTTCATATCATGCGAAACTACGTGTGCAAAATTTTCCAATTCAGAGTTGGAATAAATATATCGTTTGAGTTCCTCGTTTTTGTGTGTAAGTTCATTCATTTTTTGCTGCAACTTACGTTCTGCTTCTTTTCGGATGCTAATATCTTTAATAGCAAAAATGATTAATTCTTGATTTCCTTTTTCCAATAAGGATAAAGATATTTCGCAATCAATCTCTTCTCCAGTCATTTTTTTACCTTTTGTTTCAAAAAAGGTTTTACCTGTTTCTTGCAAATCTTCTTTAATAGAAGGATAGATTTCTTTTAAATTTAAATCGTCTTTGAAGTTTATTAATTGTTCGATGGACGGCAAGTCTGCATCTTTGTGTTGATTCAATTGAAAAAGTGCTTTAGCACTTTCATTGGTATCAACTATTTTTTTATTGAGATTATCAAAAACTAGAATGGCATCAAAAGAATTTTCAAAGATGTTTCTAAATCTTTTTCTACTTTTTAGAATCAGCTCTTCTTTTTGAGTGCGTTGGAACTGAAGTTTGTTTGCTTGCGCTATTGAAAATAGAAGGACTTCTATTATCAATGCAAAATTCAGAGTGAAAATGACTAATATTATTTGGACTGGACTTAAAGCTGTGTAGTCAACCAAGCCTAAATTTCTTATAAAAAGCATTAAAATACTTGCCAAAATAAAACTTTGGGCTAGTAAAAAAAGTATTGCTGGTCTAAATCCTTTACGAATTTTATTGATGGTAGCTCCATACAATATTATGATTGGGAACAAATAGAAAAAGATGTATTCTTCGCTATTGTATTTGTCACTGATTAAAGAATAAACAAGTATCAAAGCCGTTACGCCAAGTATAAAATGAAATATCTTGGTTTTGGTTAAATTTAAAAATGTAGCACAATATAAAATAAGAAAAAATACATAAAAGTGCGTAGCAGACTGATTGACGAAGAAATTAAATGTAGGATTGTTAGGCCAAATATATTGAAAGCCAAGTCCATCAGTTGCTGTAGTGAGAAACATACTACTTGTGGCATATAAGGCAAAAAATAGACTGATTTTTTCTTTATAGATCAGAAAGAAAAGAAAATTATAAATAGCCATAATGAAGATAACACCATAAAAAAGACCTAATAAAATGTACTCTTTATTGGAATAACTCAACATATAGTCGTTGGTTTTCAGACTAAAGATAAAGAACATCGGAAAATAGGATTCATAGCGAGCATAGATGCAAACCTCTTCCTGATTACTCGGAATATCGAATAAGAAATTTTTGTGAGGAATTGTTTTGCTGTTTTGGGGTCTATCTATACCAACTTTACTCACCATCATATCCCCATCCGATGGAATCATGTACAAATCAATAAGAGGAGTCGTATTGGTGGGAATTTCTAATAACCATTTTTTGTTTTTGAGTGCTTCGCCCTTGATTTTGAATTTGAGCCAATACGCCTTGTCTGGAGATAAGGTGGAATCATTAGATTTATTGACAGGATTAAAATTAGATTGAAAATCAACAGCACTGACTTCTTCAAAACTTAGTTCATTACTAGTATCTTCATATACACTTAAATTAGTTCGAGGAATAGTCAAGGTGACTTTATCGCTGGGTATTGTATAGGCTGGTTGGGCTAGGAGTATGTTAATTGTTACTCCCAATAGAAGAAAGGATAATACCAGTAGAAATATCTTTATATTTTTAGAGCGCATTTTTTATGCTAATATATTTGGCCTATTTATTTGGGGTATGTGATTGACAGTGTTGTGAATGATTATTTGGCTCTAAGATGGAAAACTATAGATAGATGTATGACTTTGCTAAACTGTTGTTTAGCACTTTTTTATTTTCATCTACAAAATCTTGGCCAAAACGCTTTTTGTGAC
>JAHDEQ010000058.1:14298-20708 GCA_020628755.1 Saprospiraceae bacterium | reverse complement strand
CTTTTGTATCGTCACCAAAACTTCCCTTTAAAGACAGTTTTCTAAAATTTTATAATTTATTTTAAAGCATCTTTTTGGACCAATCTTTCGTTATTAGTGAACCAGCTAATAACTTTCTCATTTAATCATTTATTAGCTTTGCAAAATTTAGCCTCCAAAATCAAGGTTAATTATTTTGCAAAAACATGAATATATCAAATACTATTTCTTTATAATTTGCTTATAAAGAATAAATTTTTATAATGTGTGGGCAGTAATCATGCTATTTATTTGTTATAAATCTTGATTTTGCCTCAAAATTGTAGTATTTTAACTATAATTAACACTTAATTAAGTTTTTCAAAAGGACATATCTCGTCTAAAGAGACGAAATTGAATAAGAAAGAGAAGAACCAATTTTAGCACTTTTGAAAAAACGACACTAGAACATTTTAATCCAAGACAAATTATAATCCACATGAAAAATTTAATTTTTGTTCTTCTATTCCTAGGTATAAGTATATCTAGTCTGGACGCACAAATAAAGCGTCAGTACCGAGATGACAACCACGAAACTACAATGGTAGTCGTGAAAGATGATGCAGAAATGAGTGATATGGATATTCTCAACAATCACTTCAATTTAGCGGAGGTGAGCATGGGAGAAGTTATTCGCATCACTACCGAAAACGACAAGCCTGTCATTGTCAACGATTCCTATTCTACTGCCGAAGAGCCAGTAGATCTTGTTGAAGAAGATAATACGCCCGAAGTTGCACCTGTTGTTGAAGAAGAAGAAACACTTGCTATTGAAGAGCAAGTTGAAGAAGAGGAAGTTGCAAAACCTAAAACGGTTGCTCCAACAAGCAATAAAAAAGTAAGTCGTGCCAAAACTTCTACAACTGCCGTCAAGAAAACAGCAACAAAACGTAAATTATACAAGCATAAGCGCAAGCGCAAACGTTTTCGCTTGAAAATGCCAAGCCTCCGAAAAGGACGCTATTCAAGATGTTATGCTTTCTAAAAAAAATATAAAATACAAAAAATGCCATTCCAAATTCTTGGAATGGCATTTTTTGTTTAAGAATGTGGAGTAAATTATGAAAATAGGAGATTGGTTTATATTGGTTTTTTTTCTTCTTTTACTATTTTCTTGCCGAGAAGAAGAGACTAATTCTATTGAAATAAGCATCCAATCCATTGAAAAATTATTCGATTTACCATCAGAAGTTAAGGAAAGCTCAGGTTTGACCATTTGCAATGACCAAATCCTAACGCACAACGACAGCGGCGATACGACTGCTCTTTATCGCATTGATTTGGAAGATGGGCAATTAATAGAAAGGCATCTTTTGACTACAATACAACATCGTGATTGGGAAGCTCTTGCTCAAAATGAGGATTATCTTTTTATTGGAGACTTTGGAAATAATGCAGGCAATCGCCAAGATTTGAAAATTTATCAGGTACAAAAAAGTGATTTTTTACTTTCAAAGACTTTAGCATTTGACTATGCTGAACAAGAAAATTTCGCTCCTTTTTATGAACAACACAATTATAATATGGAAGCGATGATTGCTACAGAGGAACAATTATATCTCTTTTCTAAAAATCATGTTTCTACAAATACATTTTTATATAGCTTACCGTTGAATGGCGATACGAGCTACCAACTTTTAGTTATTGATACCTTGGAAACTAATTTTTTGGTAACGGATGCCGCTTACGACGGAGGAAGTAAGCGGCTGGCCTTGGTAGGTTATGACAATTCGATTGATTTGAATACACATCTAATATTGATTCCCAATTTTGATGGAAGCTTTGAGCGTATTCAGACGTTTAAATTTGAATTGGGAGTTCAAGAACAAGTAGAAGGCATTACTTTTTTAGACGAAAATACCTTATTGATTTCTTCTGAAAAGGAAGTGGAGCAGGGCGGAAATGTATATAAAATTGTACTTGAGTAATTCACCACAGATTACACAAATTAGAGCAATAAACCTGAGTAATCTGTGGTGAAATGAAATCCTACAAACCCATTTTTTTACGAATATCACTAGGAATGGCATCCTTATGAACTACAATCGCAACAGTTTTTAATTGCAAGTAAGATTTAGACATATACAAATAGCCTTTATAATCAGAAATCTCGCCCCAAGAGTTTTTGATGAGGTAGTACAAGGTTCCATTTTGGTCGGTAGCTGTACCTACCAAATGCATCAAATGGTCGTCCGTCGTAGCGTAACTTTCAAAGGTCGTTTGACGCAAATCTTGGCTTACCTTTTGTTCGTCGCTAGGTTTTTTAAATAGGTCTTCTCGACCTGACTTAGTTGGTAAAACAGCAATGCCTTCTTTGGCAGAAAAACCTTTTTCGCTCACATCGCCATCCCAAGCAATGGTGTAACCATTGTTCACTGCATTGTCCACAATTGCTTGTAGCTCATCAAGTGGAACATTATAAAAAGAACCATTAGAATAATTATCTGGAATTTCTAAAACAAAGGTCTCATAAAATGGATGATGTGTATATGAAGTGATACTTATATAATCTTTTGCATTGATTCCTAGTTCTTTAGCAAATGATTTTGGCGTAAACGATTTTCCTTCATAAGTGAATTTCTTAGGTGTTGCTCCCATGTAAACATCCATTACGGCATCAAAAGCCATGCGCCATTTTGAACTCAAACGCTTTGATTTTCGGACACCATCTAACAGACCTTTCAAAGCTGATTCCATCTCACTATGATTATGAAAATTGGCATCGTCTAGCAAGCCCGAAAAGGCACTTTCGGGTACAACGCCTTGTTCGGCAGCTACTCTCAACAAGTCGTGCGACAAACTTCCTTGACTAAAATTGGCTTTGCCTTGACGGAGCATATAATTTTTAGCCTTGTCTTTGTAAACATTTTTTACGACAAACATTTCAGAAAGATTGTGCTTGCCTTTGCCCATTCGTATGAGTTCAGATTCTAAAAAGGAAGCGGTTGCAAAGCTCCAACAAGTTCCCGTTTGGTCTTGACTTTTGACTTCGGTACAATCATTTTTTACTTTTTCTTTGAAAGTATATTGTGCTTGGATTTGGATTCCCAAAAAGGAAATTAGGATAAGAAGTAAAATTGGTTTTTTCATGATGATTTAAGTGTTTGTGCCTGTCTATCGACAGGTAGATGTCTATGTCTATATTTTTGCGTACATAAATACGTATTTATTCTTTATTTTCTTCTACAAAAGTAGCCCAGTCGCTAACGGCTTTTTTGCCTTGTTCGGCAAAAGCCTTGCTTTTATCTTGTGGTATATTAAATTGTTCTTCGAGTTGTGCATAAATACTACTAGCAACGGTTTTGTTTTGCAATAAAAAACTTACATCTTCAGCCAATGTTTCCAATTCGCTTTTTGGCGTTTCGTTGGGGTCTGCAAAGAAATTGCGGACGGTGCGATAGGTATTTCTGGAGTTTTTCAAGAGTTTAAAAAAATCAGGCGAGTCATTTTCTACACCATTTTCTTTATATTTTTGACTCACCAATTTAAAAAATCGGTCTTCGTCAGGTGAGTTTTCCTTAGCGATGTTGTTTGCACTTACCAAATGATTGGGTTTGTAATTTCGCCCTTCTTCACGTCCGTCTAGTTGCTTTAGCATGTCTTCGACATCTTTGCTTCTTCGTTTTTCTTCTGCACTTTTTCCTTTTTTGACATACTCTTTTTTTGATTTTGGATTATCCGTAATTTCTACAGTTTCCGAAATCGTTGCTATTGATTTTCCCTTACTTTTCATAAATAAATAGCCCATCAAAACGACGGCTAAGACAACCAAGACGACCTCAAATTTGCTGATAATGCGTTTTTTTTCTTCCATAATAATTAGTGTTCAAGTATCCACGTATTCACGTTGTATGCTCACTTGAACACATGGATACGTGAACACTTGAGCACTTTTATTTCTAAAAATCCATTTTCAGGCGTAGATTGATTCTACGAGAGGTTAAAAAATTGGGGATAGCGTATTGGGTATTGTAGATGGTTTTGATCCAAGTATTGGAGGCGGCATTTTGAATGGCCATAAGGTTAAAGACCTCCAAACTTAGCCATGTATTACGGGAAAAACGTAGGAAATGTTTGGGCTTTTCGGCCAAACGCTGTCGGTCCCACAATTGCACAGAAAAACCAATATCCACACGATGATACGCATTAAAACGATAGGTATTTCTATAAATTGTGTTATTGTCTTTTAATCCGAAAGGAAAACCTGTTCCGATGGTCAAATTAAGGTGCATTTTGAAATTCTCATTTTTAGGCAAATAGTCTTGGAAAAACATCGAAAGCGTCATCAATTGGTCAGTAGGACGAGGAACGTCCTTGACAGGAGTTGCCTCCTCCTGTCCTATCTCACGTGTCAGGTGTTGGATGCCTGTGATACTTTCTCGTGCGCGAAGAAAGGAAAGATTGACCCAAGATTCGGCATCAGGTACAAACTCTCCGTTGAGGCGCATATCTATTCCTGTAACGTAACCCGTAGCATCGTTTTCGCCCGAATATCGAATCCTAACATTGTCCAAATCAAAGGAAACCAAGTCCCACAATCGTTTATAATAACCTTCCAAAATAAATCGGAAAGGAATTTTACTACGTTTGCCAAAACTAAAGTCATAGGTTAATCCTCCTACAATATGAGCCGATTTTTGAGCCAACAAATTGGTATTGACCGTTCCGTTCAAACGGCGCATTTCTCGATAAAAAGGAGGCTGCGAATACAAGCCACCAGCCAATCGGTACGAAATATCTTTTTTCCCTTTCAAGGGTTTATACAAAAATTGTACACGAGGTGAGATAAGAAATTCGCCGTTCAAATCCCAATAAGAAGCTCGTACACCAATAGTCGTTTGAAACTCAGCAACACTGTCTTTTTTGTAGTTATAGGTGTTTTGTAAAAACACCTCGCCTCGATTAGACTGCAATTCGTTTTCTGTTTTTAAGACTTGTCGCAGTAAAACTTGTTCTTCATCAAAATTAAGGGAATAACCTGCCGAGTCGAGGCGTTCCCATTCATTAATTTCATCAAAAATAATTTCGTTTTGATACTTAGCTCCCCATTGTACAAAATGACTGCTCTCGACATCAAAACCGCCTTGATCCAATTGAAATTCGATACCTCCCTTGTGCTGAACATTAGTTACTCCTGCAAATAAATAATTTCGGACATATTGTTGTTGTGTTCCTGTGCCTAAGGTATTGACCAATTCGCCAGCCTCATCGCTTCCTAAACTGGTTTCGATTTCTCCTAAACGGTAACGACCAATAATGTCAAAGCGTTCGTTCTCGCTACTTTGGTAGCGAGAGGCTAAGAATTTGAGATACAAAGGATTGCGGTCTCTATCGGGCAGGTAGGTCAAAGAAACTCCGCCCGTTCCCGTCGTAAAATCATCCACTTCTTGGCCATCAAAAACCGTAAATAACTCTAATGCAAAATTGACGAGTCCTAGACTTGTCGTTCGTTCTTGTGGTATAAATTCATAAACACTTGTATTGTAATTGGCCAAGAGTCCCAATTGCCAATTGCGACTCAAATCAAAGGTAAAATAGCCTTGAACATCAGCAAATGAAGGTGTATATTCGCCCGTCACATCCAAAGAACCGAGCAAATAGCGAGTCGTTTTATAACGAGCACCAATCAAATATCTAAACTTTCTAAAATTGTCTTTTCCTAATTTTTTACTGCCTTCGACGTGCGCCGAGCCTCCCAAAAAACTTAATCCTATCGAGGCACGAAGTGAGTCGGGACGCTTGTAGCGTACATCCAAAACCGAAGACAATTTATCGCCATATTTGCTCTGGAAACCACCCGAAGAAAAGCTCAAATCTCGTATCAAATCAATATTCGGAAAAGTCAAACCCTCTTGCTGCCCCGCCCGAATCAATTGCGGACGATAAATCTCAAAATCGTTGACATAAACAAGATTTTCATCATAATTTCCACCCCGAACTTGGTATTGCGAACTGAGTTCGCCGCCTGTCCCGCTATTTGCTCCGAGGGCAATATGCGGCAAAACACTTTCGAGGTTTCCAGTTGTAGAAGGAAGCAATTTTAATTCGGTGACTTCCTCACGAATAATGGCCGTTTCTTCAATTTTTCGTTCTTTGACGATGACTTCAATATCGGATTCGGCAGGTGTCATCTCTATTTCGAGAGTACGAGTTTCTCCTTTTCGGAGTTTTTCGACCAAGAGCGAAAAATCTTTATAGCCTAATCGTGTAATGATAAGATTTTTCCATTTTCGATTGGGGAGTTCCAATTCAAAATTACCATCCAAATCGGTTTCGGTAGCGATATTGGTATTTTCGATATAAACCGTCGCAAAGTCAACTGCTTGCTTGCTTAGCTCATCCTTGACGGTCCCTTTGATGGTGTATTGGGCGTGGACTAATCCAGCAATTAG
>JAHDEQ010000058.1:0-14198 GCA_020628755.1 Saprospiraceae bacterium | reverse complement strand
TTCAAAAAAAGCTTTCAACTTCGTTTCATCCAATTTACCATTAGAACGAACTCCGCTGCACAAATCTACACCATAAGGTTGAACAAATTGTATCGCTTCGGCAACATTTTTAGCATTTAATCAGCCAGCGAGGTAAACTGGCGTGTCCACCTGCTCGCAAATCGCTCGACTGATTACCCAATTATGTGTACGTCCTGTACCGCCCAATTGTTTGATTTGAAGGTTTGGGTTGCCACTATCCAACAAAATTGCATCTACTTGGGGAGCAATTTTTAAGGCTTCTTGAATAGAATTTTCGTCAAGGACATGGATGACTTGAACCAACTTTGTGGTTGGTAAAGCATCTTTTATTTCTTGATAAGTTCCTTTCTGCAAAGCATCTACGATTTGAATAGTTGTGGTATTTACTTTTTGGTGATGGGCAATAATTTTGGATGCTGAGCTTTGACTTGTGAGTAAGAATGTCTCTATTTGAGATGGAATTTTATTGGAAATCGCTTTGATTTTGTCGTCAGAAATGATGCCTGGACCACTCGGCATTTGCCCAACTAAACCCAAAGCCGATGCGCCATAGCGCATGGCTAGCACTGCTTCTTGGTAACTGCTGATGCAACAGATTTTGACTTGACTTGAATTTAGCACAGATTATACAATTTATCATAGATTTTTGAACAGTTGCATTGTTTTTTATTCCAATGAGAATTATCACAACAAACTATTTTTCTCTTTTATTTGAAGAGCAAATTGTTCAATTTCTTTAGAATTATCTTGCTCTCCAAAGGTATGCAAATTGCCTAAATAGTCCATTCCTAAATACTCTGCTGAAGCTACAAAAGGATGCCAAAAATCATTGCCTAAATTGCCTCCGTTGGAGCAATTTATCACTGCCATTTTTTTTCCTCTCAGTTGTCTTCCCAAATCTTTTTCAATTGTCAACAAATCTGTCAATCGGTCAAAAAAGACTTTCATAAGACCACTCATACTATACCAATAAACAGGCGTAGCAAAAATGAGCATTTGATTATTTTCAATGATTTTCTGCATTAAAGGAAGAAAATCGTCTTCTCGGTTTTGATGTTCATAATCGTAATAGCTAAATTGATAAAGATTCAAATCAATAACATCAAAGTCGAAAAACTCGTTTAGTTGACGAACTTTTTTCATGGTATTGCCATTACTTCTTGATGAACCGACAATGATAACTCCTCTCATATGGATTTATACTAAATACGTTTCTTTTCCGATTGCTTTGAGACGTGAAATCGTGTCTTGTGGGTTTTCGGATTTGAAAACGGCACTTCCTGCCACTAAAACATCAGCACCTGCTTTTAACAGAGCTTCGGCATTTTGTAAGCCTACGCCTCCATCAATTTCGATTTTGGCTTTTGCATTTTTGACAATAATCATGTCTTTGAGTTGGCGAGTTTTGGGAACGGTTTGATAAATAAATTTTTGTCCACCAAAACCTGGATTAACCGACATCAAACATACTAAATCTAAATCTTCTAAAATATTTTCTAGTACCGTAGCGGGCGTATGAGGATTGAGTGCAACACCTGCTTTTGCGCCACTTGCTTTAATCTGCTGAATCGTTCGGTGCAAATGTGGGCAAGCCTCGTAATGTACGGTAATGACTTCTGCTCCTGCATCTCGAAATTGTTCGATGTACTTTTCGGGTTCGACAATCATAAGGTGAACATCGAGAGGCTTTTGCGCCATTTGTTTCATGATTTTTACAATGTTCATCCCAAACGAAATGTTGGGTACAAAACGGCCATCCATAATATCAACATGATACCAATCGGCTTCACTTTGGTTGACCATGTCGAAGTCTTTTTGCAAGTTGCTAAAATCGGCTGCTAAAACAGAGGGAGCTATGAGGTGCATATTTTAAAGTGTTCAGGTGTTCAAGTATTCAAGTGCTCACGTGCTAGTTGGAACTTGAACACGTGAACACTCGAATACTTGAACACTTATGAGTTTGAAAATCCTGATACTGATTTGATTTGTTCGTCTTGGAGTATTTCTTGTCGTTTCATTCTGAGGACGAGTTGGACGACGGCCAATACATCTTTTTCGCAATAGATGGCAATGCGTTCGAGGTCTTTTTCTTGCCAGTAAACACGTCCGACTTCGCTGCCGTCAATATCGTCTTTGGGCGAAGGAAAACCAAAACAAGCCGCTAGTAATTTGAGGGAAGTATAGTTTTTATAATCCCCAAATTTCCATTGGTCGAGGGTATCAAGTAAATACTTGGTTTCCCAGGGCTTTTTACCTCCAATATCGAGCATGTTGGGCAATTTGAGTTGGTGAATTGCCATGCGTCGGCAGATGTAGGGCACATCAAATTCCTTTAAATTATGTCCACACAAATAATGTTTGTTAGGATTATTATAGTATTGTTCGACTAATTTGGAAAAGTCTTCTAAGAGTTTTTTCTCATCATCGTCGGCAAAGGACTTGAGTCTGAGATTGTAGGATTTAGTATCCTTGTCAAAAACCATAATCCCAACTGAAATACAGACTATTTTACCGAATTCGGCAAAAATCCCTGCTCGGTCGGTGTAGCATTCGGCAGCTTCTTCTTCGGTAATTTCTTCGTCGTATTTTTTGAGGACAGATTTACATTTAATCTTCCAAAGGCTTTTGAAGGTATCATCCAAATCGGTGTAAGTTGCTTGTCCTGATACGGTTTCAATATCGAGGTAAAGAACGTCTGCAACGTTTAAGTTTTCTAACATAGTCTAGGTGTTCATGTGTTCACGTATCTACGTGTTCACGTTATAGAATTACATGAACACGTAGATACGTGAACACGTGAATACTTTAAAGTTGCAAAATAAGAAAAAGCTAGGGAATCCTATAAACAAAAAAGGAGTTGTTCGCATCGAACAACTCCTTTTTTGAAGAATTTAAGGTATATTTTAAGCATGCAAACGTGCTTGACGTTCTAAAAGTAATTCTTCTGTTTCTTCACGGTCGGGGTCGGGTACACAACAGTCAACAGGACAAACAGCGGCACATTGAGGTTCTTCATGGAAGCCCTTACACTCGGTACATTTGTCGGGAACTATGAAATAGAAATCTTCTTCGACAGGTGCATTTTCTGCATCTGCATTTACGACATTGCCGCCTTCGAGCGTATAATCGCCTTGTACGGTTGTACCTTCAGAAACTTTCCATTCAACACCGCCTTCGTAGATGGCGTTGTTGGGGCATTCGGGTTCGCAGGCCCCACAATTGATACATTCGTCTGTTATAATAATAGCCATTGCTGAAAAAATATTTTTTATAGTAACGAGCTAAAAGTATTCTTAGTTCAAAAAAATAAAAGAAAAATTTACTGATCTGATTTTCGTTTGTTCAGTTCGTCTCTAATTTGAGCTGCCTTTTCATAATCTTCGTTGGCCAAAACCTCTTCTAATAACTTGTTGAGTTCTTCCATAGAGTAGGTAGAGAGCGAATTGCCGCTTCTTGCAGAACCTCCGCCTGTAGCTACAGGTCTTGTTTCGGCAGGAGCTAAATCTTCTTCTTCGGGGTCTTCCAAAATGACACCTGCTGCATCCAAAATAAACTCATAAGTAAAAATCGGACAGTCAAAGCGGACAGCCATTGCAAGAGCATCGGAGGTGCGCGAATCAATTTCGATTAGAGCTCCATCTTTGATGCAGACTAGTCGTGCATAAAAAATGCCGTCTAATAAGTTGTTGATAACGACTTCTTTGAGTTCTACTTCAAATGTTTCGAGCGCATTTTTGAACAAATCGTGCGTCAAAGGTCTATTAGGAGTCATGCGCTCCATTGCAACCGCAATTGCTTGAGCCTCAAAGCCTCCAATCACGATAGGCAGTCGCCTAGAGCCATTGGTTTCGCCTAAAACGACGGCATAATTGTGTGATTGAGTAACACTATGTGAGAGCGCAACTATATCAAGAGGTATCTTTTTCATATTTGCAAAATGTAAAGAAGTGAGTCTTCTTAAAAGTCCTTTCTATTTTCCTTTAAAGCAATAATTAGTCCACAATTTTAGAGTTTCTCTTTTGTTTTGGAGTGCAAAGGTATAAAATATTCTGCAAATATGTTGGTTCTTTTTTATTCAGGAACAGAAGGATGCTTTTGCATCCTTCTGTTGGTAAGATAACATCAATTTTCCTTATCAGGTTCGGGTGTCATAACGACTTTGATAAAACGATTCATATCGAAATACTGATTGGCTGCTTGTTTGATTTCATCAGAATTCAAACCTTGCATAGCTTCTTCCAAACTTTCAAGGTTGATTTTGTTGGGATCGGAGTCGTTTTTATACGATTTTTCGAGCTCTTGAATCCAAAAACGATTTTCTTTCAAATCTTTAATCATGGATTGTTTTTGGGTTTCTTTGACCTTGGTGAGGTCTTTATCTTCTGCTCCGTTGAGTTTGGCATTTTCAATATCTTTCATAGCGGTTTCTATGAGTTCTTGTGCCATTTCGGGGTCGCTATTGAACGAAATATTGATGCTATACTCGGAATTAGGATATTGGTAAGTGTTGCCACTTACCCGAACGCCATAGACACCACCTTTGTCTTCACGCATAGATTCACGCATTTTGATACGCAATACATCTACCATTGATTTGAATAGATAGCGATTTTTGGGAGTCCAATCAAAATCGCCATGAAAGGTCATATCTATATAAGATTTTGGTGCTTGGCCTTTAACTAAATCTTTTTCTAAGGCTTGTGTTGGGAAATTGGCATTGACATCTTTCCAATTTTCGGTACGATTTTGTGCGGGCAGATTGCCGAGGTACTTGGCAGTCATCGCTTTCATTTCAGCAATATCAAAATTACCGACAAAGGTAAAGGTGAAATCACTTGCATCGCCAAATCGTTCGGAATAGATTTGATGCACTCGGTTCAAATCAATTTTATCTAAACTTTCTTCTGTTGGCCAACCTCTACGTGGGTGATTGTCGTACTTGATTTTACTCAATTGGTTATAAAAATAATATTGTGGATTGGACAGGAGATTTTTGTAAATCGCTTTTTCCTTGGTGATGTAAGACTGAAAAGCCTCTTGGTCTTTACGAGGAGCTGTACAATATTTATATATCATTTGCATCATTGTTTCGAGATCGTCGGGCGAAGCATTGCCTCTAAAACCCTCATACATTTCATATATATATGGTGTAACCGAAACTTGTTTTCCAGTAAGATACTTGTTGAGTTGGTTCATATCAAAATTGCCCAAGCCTGAATCGTTTATGATACGAGCTGCGCTACGTGCGCTGAAATAGTCTTCGTCAGAATATAAAGAAGTACCGCCAGGACTATATGCTTGTACTTGTATTTCATCATTTTTAAAATCGGTAGGTTTGAGAACGACCTTTATGCCATTGGCTAAAGTATATTCGGTAACACCGATTTCTTCCATCATTTTTTCGTTGCTAATAGCTACAGTATCTAGTTTTTCGGCCATCAAAGGTTCGTCAATAACGACATCAACGTAAGGTTCAACGGTTTTTGTTTTGGATTGCTCCAAAACTTGAGCTACTTCATCTTCGCTCAAAATAGGCACACCTTCTTTTTCAGGATTGGTAATTACGACGACTCGATTTTCGTCGGTAATCCATTGGTCTGTCAATTTATTAATCTCATCAATATTGATGTTTGGCAAATATTTTTCGTATAAGTCCAATGTTTGTTGTGGACTTGGGATAGGATTGTTTTCCAAAAAATTATAAACATAGCGCATTGCCAAACGGCGAGAATCGGTCTTGTCTGCTTCTTTGAGTCCTTTTTCGGCATCTTTAGTCATATCCAATTTGGCACGTTCGAGTTCGGTTGGTGTAAAACCATGTTCTTGAACTCTTTTGTTTTCTTCTAATAAAACTTCAAGACCACGTTTTGAGCCACCTTCTGGCACAAAAGCATAGCAATAGTAGCTATCAATATCGCCAACATCGCTACCATAACCTGTGTAAGAAAACGAAAATGGTGGCTCTGCCGAATTGGCCAATTCGTCGAGGCGTGCATTCATCATACGATTATATAAATTGCGAACGAGTTGGCTTCTGTAATCATCTAAGTTATTGACCTCAATATGATCGTGTTTATACATGAGTCGTACTCTCGTAAAAGGAGCTTCTTTGTCGGAACAAACAGAGATAATAGTTTCTTTGTGTTTGGGAACATTAAATTTGGTGCGGTTACGAGGTGTTTCAGGATTGTTTAGTTGTCCAAAGCGTTTTTGAACATCAGCTTCCATAGCATCCACATCTATATCGCCAACAACAACGACTGCCATCAAATTGGGGCGATACCAATCTTTATAAAAACGTTTGACGGTTTCGTAGTCTGCATTTTCGATGATTTCGGGTTTGCCGATAGGAAGGCGTTGAGCGTACTGTGAGTTGTAGTACATTTTTGGGAAATACACTTTTTGCATTCGCTGGTCAGGACTCAAACGTGTTCGCCATTCAGAAACGACTACGCCCCGTTCTTTGTCAATTTCTTCGTGGTCAAAACTTATGCCACCTGCCCAATCTTGCAAGACGGTCATTCCTTTGTTGAGTTTTTCTTCGTCGTCGGTGATGACTTGCAACATATAAACGGTTTCATCAAAACTGGTATAAGCGTTGAGGTCGGGACCAAATTTGGTGCCGACAGATTCGAGGTAATCCACCAATTCGTTTTTCTTAAAATTGGTACTTCCATTAAATGCCATGTGTTCTACAAAGTGCGCCAAACCTTGCTGGTCATCGTCTTCCATAATAGAACCGACGCTGACGGCTAAACGCAGTTCAGCACGGTTTTCGGGCTTTTGGTTTTTTTGGATGTAGTACTTTAGTCCATTTGGCAGTGTTCCCATACGAATAGATGGGTCAACAGGAATGTCTTTACGTACAAGCGACCAGTCTTCGGCCGTTTTGCTGACTTGCTCGGAAGTTTCTGTTGAAAGTTCTACGGTTTCATTCGTCATTTCCTTTTTGTCTTTGGAAATACTTGCCGTTGTTTTGGGTGTACAGTTTTGAATTGTGAAAAGGAGCATCCCGAATAGACATATTCGGAAAAGGTTTGGAAAAATTTTCATTAGCTTAATAGTTTGATTAAAAAAAAATAGTGATACAGTATAATTACTTATGCCGTATCACCACCTAAATATTTTGGCTCTTTGACGAAACCTGCCTACGTAGGCAGATTTGTCAAAGAAGGAATATTTTTTTGAGACAAAAGTTTTGTTTCTTTGAATTTTACTATCTTAATTGTTCGATAAATATAAAAATACATCTTTACATATAATAATTTTTAACGCTTTTTATGGCAAAACCAATTGCAAGAGCAATCGCATTTCAGCAAGTAGCGCATCAACTGGATATGATATATTCGGAAAAAGATGAATGGGGCATTCAGACTTTTTTGGAGGAATTTCATCTATTTAAACAAGGACGAAAACGGCGTATCTCTAATATTCTCTTTACAAGCGATGCTTGGGAAGAGACGAAGGTTTATGTTTTTGATTACGAATATAGACGTGGTAAGAAAAAGAAACGCCAACGCCAAACCGTTTTTTTTATCAATTCAAAAACGCTGGCTTTGCCAGAGTTTTTTATGCAGCCTGAAAACTATATGCATAAACTAAAAGGATTGTTGGGTTTTGAAGATATTGATTTTGAAGAGCATCCCGAATTTTCTAATCAATACTACCTAAAAGGAGAGGATGAAGAATGGATAAGAGATACCTTTGATAAAAATATGATTCGTTTTTTTACAGTTGAAAAAAATTGGTGTTTGGAAGGTGTAGGTTACTACATGGTTTTTTATCGAAGGAATATGTTGCTTTCTACACAAAGTATTGAACGTTTTTATAAAAAAGGTTTGGAGGTAGCAGAAATGGTTACGCCTTCTTAACGCAAAATTTATTAACGAGTAACGAGTAACTACTATAGTGTTACTCATTACTCGTTAATAAGTTCATCATTATGAGTTATTCGACATCAATCATGCCTTCAAATTTCTTGTATTTTTTATCCCATTCCAAACCTTGTTTGTCACAAAGATTTACAGAAACGGTTAAGCCACCAAAGAAGTACCAATCTTGGTCATTGGGATTGCCTCGTAACTCACCTTGAGGATTGCCCATAGGTGCATTATAATATTCGGGAGTACGATACGCTAGGTTCGCTGCAAAAGGGTCAACGCTCTGAAAATACTCAATGTCAGGGTAGCGGTTGCTTACATCATCGAGATAGTCGGTGATGGTTTTGCGAGCTCCAAATTCGACTCCTACGTTTAACTTAGAATTTACATTGATTTTTATACCAAAACCAAATGGGATGGCAACACTTAGTCGGCTATATTTGCCTTCTACAGACATGGCTTGGCCTTCGGTGCCTAGTGGTTGGAGGTTGTACCAATTGCCTCGATATTCTGCTTGTGGATTAAAGTAAAACCCTGCAATACCTGCAAATAAATAAGGTACAGAAATTTTACCTGCCCGAATTTCCAAGGGAGCAAGATGATACTCGCCAGTGACACCCAATTCGATAATACTTGTTCTAAAATTGAGGTTGCGCTGGCGCAAACCACTTGTCATGGTGTTATTGGCATCGTTACCAGATATTTGCCCTTGAAAAAGGCTTGCTTTGACCGCAAAAAAGCGATTGACATTGTAACGACCAAACATACCAAATGCAATATTGTACTCTGACGGAGCCAATCCATTTGGACTAATGTCACCTAAATAATTGCTCGACCCCAAGAAAACGCCCGCTTCGGCATATTGTGAAAAAGATGAATAGGAAAGACAAGACAAGAAAATTAGCACGAATGATAACTTCTTCATGATTACGGTTTTAGAATGTTGAAAATATATTTGGCCAACGGACATTGTACAGTCCAAGTCGTTGGTCAACAATTAATCATCATGTTGGGGAGGGGATTATGATGAGTTTTTTACAAAATTATATGAAGGAATAGAAGGAGTGTTTTAGGATAATATAGGGGAGAGATATTACTAAAAACATATATTCAAAAAAAGCTCCAAGTTTTGAAAATTTCAAAATTTTAACATTAGGTATTTGTTAACAAGTATTTGAAACTCATTGTAACAATGTCAAAAGACTTTGTAAGATATTTGTAGTGATGATTTTAAATTTCTGATTTTTAAACAATTCTAAAATCCTATATCTAAAATCTAAAATCTAAAATTTTCTTATGCTATCTTTGCGCCAATGAAAAAAACGATAGAACAATACAATCAAGCAATTGCCCAATGTAAAGATATTTTCTTGAAAAAGACTAAAGATTATGGCACCGCTTGGCGAATCTTGAGAACGACTTCGCTAACCGACCAACTCTTTATCAAGGCGAGTCGTATCAGAAGTATTGAAGAAAAGAAAGAACAAAAAATACAAGAAAACGTTGATGTAGAATATATAGGTTTGGTCAATTACAGTATTATGGCACTCATTCAACTCAGTTTGGATGAGGGCGAACCGCTCGAAATGGACTGGCAAAAAGTAGAACAACTTTATGACCAACAAGTCCAAATCACACGCGACTTGATGCAGGCCAAAAATCACGATTATGGCGAGGCTTGGCGAGACATGCGAATTAGCTCCTTGACCGATTTGATTTTGATGAAACTACTTCGCACCAAACAAATAGAAGACAACGATGGCAAAACCCTCATATCCGAAGGTCTGGATGCCAACTATCAAGATATTATAAACTATTCTGTTTTTGCTTTGATTAAATTAAGTGAATAAATTATCCTTCTTTGACAAATTCCGTGTTCCGTTCAAAATAAAAGAGAGAACGACCGTAGGAAGTGAACGATTTTAGAATTGAATGGAAATATTTTCACGGAAAAAGTCAAAGAACCTAAATTATTTGTGTTGGTGTCTCTAATTCAAATGCTTAGACACATAAACACGTAGATACATAATCACGTAAAAGTATGACTTTAACGACATTACTTATCCGAATCGCTATTTCAGCCGTTTTTTTGACCCTTATTACGGAGTTTGTTTTCAAAACTCGTAAAGGCTGGCTGACATCATATCTCCAAAATTTTTGTGGTGCATTATTTGTCTTTTCTGGCTGGGTCAAAGCTGTTGACCCACTCGGCACAGCTTATAAAATGAAGGACTATTTTAGTGAGTTTGAAACCCATTTCACCTGGTTTTCGGGCATTTTTCCGCCCTTAGCGGAGTTTTCTACTTCTTTTGCCATCATCATGATAGTACTAGAGATTGTGCTTGGTATTATGCTCATTATTGGGGCAAGTCCCAAGCTGTCGAGTTGGCTGTTTTTGGCGATAGTGGGATTTTTTACGCTACTTACGGGCTTTACGTATTTGACGGGTTATGTGCCAGAGGGAGCGACCTTTTTTGAGTTTGGAAAATGGGGCGAGTATGTCAAAACCAATATGAAAGTAACCGACTGTGGTTGTTTTGGAGACTTTATCAAGTTAGAACCAAAGACTTCTTTTTTAAAAGATGTCTTTTTGATGATTCCAGCCATTTTCTTTTTGTTTCAAAATAGAAATTTTCATCAATGGTTTACGCCAAATGTCCGCACAGCCATTACATGGCTGTCCACCGCAGGACTTTTGGTCTATTGTTTTACCAACTTCTATTGGAATATTCCTGGTCAAGATTTTCGCCCATTTAAAAACGGAGTCAATATCGTAGCCCAAAAAGCAGCCGAAGAAAAAGCAGCTACCGAAGCTCCTGTCAACTATGTTTTGACCAATAAAAGTAATGGCGAAGTCAAGACTTTATCAATGGACAACTACCTCAAAGCCTACAAAGATTTTCCAAAAGAATCATGGGAGATTGACCAGCAACGAGGCGAACCCGCTATACCTTCTACCAAAATAAGTGAGTTTGAAGTGAGCGATGTTAATGGCAATGATGTTACCGAAAACATTTTGACCGACCCCAATTATAGTTTTATGATTGTGTCTTATAAATTATATCACGACACACAGTCCAAAACGGTAACTTATAGAGATACTACTTTTGCAATCGATACAATTAAAGGTATAGACACTATTTCTATAGAAAGAAGGGTAGTGGATGTACAAAACAAACAACGAACCGAAACGGACTATATTTGGGATAAGGAATACACCGAGCGTTATACCAAAGTCATCAATCCTTTGGCCGAGGCTGCCGAAAAAGCAGGTATCAAGACCTATGTGTTGACAGCTTATGCCGACCCAGCTATGATTGATGATTTTAGACATACGGCCCAAACGGCTTATCCGTTTTATACAGGAGATGATATTATGCTAAAAACAATAGTGCGTAGCAACCCAGGCGTTTTGTTGATGAAAAACGGCACAATTGTCAAAAAATGGCACTTCAAAAAAGTGCCTTCTTTTGCTGAAATAAAACAAGAATATGTTAAATAGCCGTCACATAGTAAGCCATTACTAATGCTTTTGTAAAAAAAATCAAAGAATACTATAGCATTCAGTATTTTCTTATTTACTTTGTGGAAATGTTAATTAAGTCTTACCCCAAAATAAAGCTATTAAAAGAGGGCTTTGGTTCTTTACCGACTCTCCTTTAATAGCTTGTAAAATGAATATGGACATTTTATAATCCACCATTTTGTAGAAAATAGCAAGTCGTGAAACATCAACCTATAAGTACCATTGCAGCAGCTTGCTTTTATAAAGGCTTTATTAAAATATATGCTGAGTAGAAGAAATATTCGCATCAAAGTAATGCAATTGCTTTATGCTAAAAGTAGGGATACAGGACTGACTTATAAGAACATATTAGAACAGTACAATAAAAATATAAGTAAAGCATTTGAGCTTTACTTGTTTAATTTGCTTCAATTAACTAAAATTGCTCAGTATTCTTTGCATGACGCTTCAAAGCGTACTGCAAAATTGCTCCCTTCTAAAGAAGATAAACAATTCAAAGCTACGCTTGCCAACAATGAATTGATACAATCGCTCCTTAATAATCAGGATTTGTACAAGACGTACAAAAAGTATCACCTCGAAGCTCGTATCGAACAGGACAATACAAGACTCATTTATACAGAATATTTGAAGACAGAGACGTATCAAAACTACCTCAAAATTGATTCTCCTACCTTCGGCGACCACAAAAAGATTTTGCTTGACCTCTACAAACACTGCGTCAACAACGAAGTGTTTACTGATAAAATGGAAGAACAATATTACAATTGGATTGATGATAAATCCCTTGTTGTAGGCACAATCAAAAAAACACTCAAAGCACTTCCTACTGCTGAAAACTTTTTTGAACAGTACATTCCTACCGACGAAACGACCAAAGAATTTGGGGAAGTTATGCTTCAAAAAGTCTATGAAAATGACGAAGAGTATCTCCAAATCATAGAACCTAGCCTCAAAAATTGGGATGCCGACCGAGTTGCTATCATTGATATGGTTTTGCTCAAAATGGCAATTTGCGAACTTACCACTTTTCCGACGATACCAACCAAAGTTACACTCAACGAATTTGTAGAAATTTCTAAAAATTATAGTACCGACAAATCCAAAGATTTTATCAATGGCATTTTGGATCGTTTGATGAAAAAGATGGATAAAGAAGGGCTCATCAAAAAAGAAGGTCGTGGACTTGTTGATTAGTCAACGATAAATTCAAGAATCAAATTTCAATTGATACCACTTGTCGCAGTTTTTCAACTGCGATACTCAATGCTCGTTTTTTTGTTAAAAAAAGCAAAGGAATTAGAAATAAATATTATTGCTTTTTGTAAAGCGATACAATAGACTTAGCTTTGTGGCAAGTTCAAAATATATCGCAGATGAAAATTCCCTCTTTTTCAACCTTTACAAAATACTTGTGCTTCGTTTTATTTATCTGTTTTTTTTCTCAAAATAGCTTTGCACAATACGAAGAAGCCAAGCACGGCTTGGCTTACCGTTGGAATTTTATCAACCACGAATATCCTTTTAATAACAATTTTACAACCAAAGGGATTCACACCAATGGCATAGATATAGTATATCAATATCATTTGCATCCAAATTTTAATCTTGCAGTACCACTAAAATTTGGTTTTGTAGATTATTTTGAAGCAGACGATTTTAACCCACAACCCGAAACCATCTCCTACCAAGCACTAGAAGTGCTTGGCCACGCCAAATGGTTTAAAGAATCTGCCTTAGCTTCGCCTTATCTATTAGCAGGTCTTGGAGTCAATCTCGAAGAATTTACCGATGCAAGTGCCGTTTTTCCTGTAGGAGCAGGTATCAATTTTAGACTAACTCGACATTTTTATATTTCTATTCAGTCCGAATATCGTTTTTCAACCAAAGAGTTGAGGGATAATTTTACGCACGGAATTGGAGGATTTGTTTTGCTCAATCCCAAAAAGAAACGTAAAAATAGATTAGATATTCCGCTACCAGATCGGGATGAAGATGGTATTCCTGACGAAAAAGATAAATGTCCCACCGTTCCAGGTTTGGCGATGTATAGCGGCTGCCCTGATACCGACGGCGATACGGTACCCGACCACAAAGACCAATGTCCTGATGTAGCTGGCGAGCGTGATAATGCAGGCTGTCCTTATAATTCGGGTTATGATGATGATAATGATGGAATACCGAATGACCAAGATAAGTGTCCCAATTCTGCGGGACTAGCGCGTTTTGGTGGTTGCCCCGACACCGATGGTGACGGCGTTTCGGATATCGAGGATGCTTGTCCACAACTAGCAGGATTGCCTCGTTTCAAAGGTTGCCCTGATACGGACGGCGACGGTATAAGCGATAACGAAGACCGCTGTCCCAAGCAAATTGGCCCAATAGAAAATAAAGGTTGCCCCAAAATAGATATTGCCGACCAAGAGATTTTAGATATAGCAGTGCAAGCGGTTGAATTTGAGACCTCTTCGGCCATTTTAAAAGAGGCTTCTTTTCCTGTCCTCAACCAAATTGTAACTATTATGAACAAATATCCAGCCTATCACTTAACCATAAGTGGGCATACGGATAGTGTGGGCGATTCGGCAAGCAATCAGGTTTTGTCCGAAAAAAGAGCCAAATCTTGCTACGAATATTTGAAGCGTAAAGGAGTTGCAGCCAACCGTATGGATTATGTCGGATTTGGCGAAAAACAACCTATTGCCGATAACATCAATATGGCTGGACGACAACAAAACAGAAGAGTAGAATTTGATATTTATTTGAAGTAA
>JAHDEQ010000318.1 GCA_020628755.1 Saprospiraceae bacterium | reverse complement strand
TTTCTGTCAACTAATTACCAAATAAAACAAGTCAAAGGCCAATTCGGTAATTGACTTTTCTATACTTTTGTAAATTCTTTTCAAAACAACCTATTTTAGAATGATATATAAAAAAATGCTTTTCCTTTTTGCCATGCTGATTAGTATGCAAAGCTACGCTCAATTTGAGATAGAACTTGAACAAGTTGCCTCAGGACTCAACTCACCCGTAGAAATAACACATGCTGGCGACCAACGCCTTTTTATCGTCGAAAGACGTGGTATGATACGAATACTTGGCGAAGACGGTAGTTTGTTGCCCGACGATTTTATCAATATCAATGACCGAGTAGCCAATGCTTTTGGGCAAAGTGAGCAAGGACTTTTAGGACTTGCTTTTCACCCAAATTATACCGAAAACGGCTATTTTTATTTACATTATACCGCCAATAATGATGATGGTATCGTAGCAAGATATAGCGTTGACCCCAACAATCCAAATATTGCAGACCCTGAAAGCGAAGTGATTTTGATGACACTCGAACAACCTTACAGTAATCACAACGGCGGTTGTCTTAAATTTGGACCAGATGGCTACTTGTACATTGGTACAGGCGATGGCGGTTCGGCCAACGACCCAGGCAATCGCTCCCAAAATCCAATGAACGAACTCGGCAAAATGCTTCGTATAGATATTGACAATGGCGACCCTTATGCCATTCCTACGGATAATCCTTTTGTAAATGATGACGAAACCTTAGACGAAATTTGGGCAATTGGCTTACGTAATCCCTGGAAATATTCCTTTGACCGTGAAACAGGCGATTTGTGGATTGCAGACGTTGGACAAAATGTTTGGGAAGAAATCAATATGCAGCCAGCCAATAGTACAGGTGGCGAAAACTACGGCTGGCGATGCTATGAAGGCTTCAACGATTTTAATACCAATGGCTGCGAAGGAGCCGAAAATTATACCCCACCAGTTGTAGAATACAACCATCAAGGATTTACACATTGTTCGGTCACAGGTGGTTTTGTCTATCGAGGTACACAGTATCCTGCCATGCAAGGACACTATATATACGCCGATTATTGCTCAGGACGTTTTTGGTCAACCATTCAAGATGCCAATGGCGACTGGCAAGTACAAGAAGTTGGCAGTTTTCCAGGCTACGACATTAGTTCATTTGGCCAAGACATCAACGGCGAGTTGTATGTCGCACGTTTGGGACAAGGACGTATTTATAAAATCAATCTTTCTTGTCCGAATTTGGGCCTAGAATTATCGTTTAACAATACAAGTCCACCAGGAACGCTTTCTGCAACGGAAGACTTCGATAATTACGAATGGTTCTTAGATGGAGACTTGATTGAAGGAGCAAATACCAATACCATTGACGTATTACTTGATGGCGATTATCAAGTAATAGCTAGTAACAACGATGGTTGTGAATACAGTGCAGAGCAATTTGTTTCCTTAACGAATATTCAAAATTTACCTTTTGTAAAAGAATTGCAAATCAGCCCCAACCCTTTTGAATCGCAATTGGCGATTCAAATCAGCACTTCTCAAAGCGTAGATATGAATATAGAAGTTTTAGACCTGACAGGCAAAAAAGTATATGACCAAAACATCAATATTTTTGGCACAAAGAAAGCGACTTTAGCACTAGAAAACTTGACTTCAGGAGCATATATTTTGCGCTTAAATTCAGGTGAGACTGCTTATTCAACCAAGATTATCAAGAAATAATTTAGTGGCGCAAACTTCAGTTTGCGCAGACAAAAGCACTTGTCCAACAGGATAAGTGCTTTTGTAGTTTAGAATAAATAATTTGGAACAATTGCTTATCATAAACTCAAGTCTAATCAATTCCTCATGTTAGCAAAAATTACCATTAGTGTTTCTGTATTTATGTTTCTTTTTAGTTCGCTTTGTGCACAAACAAAAGAAATATCTATTGCCAACCGAGCCAATTATCAATTGAAATTTGGACTAAGTTCTTGGGTTTCGACCACACCTGCTATACAGTTAGGATTGGAAAAACGAATCAACGCCAAACAAGCCCTTCATACCGAACTTGCCTTTGTAAATAACTTTGGTTATGGCCCAAGTTTTTGGGGTTACAAAGTTATTGGTCAATATCGTTGGCATCGCTCCAAAACAACAAAAAGGAAGCAAAAATATAAAGAGAATTTTCTAGGTATTCAGATTCAATGGAAACAACAATTCTTGAAGGAATATGGTACTTTTGTTTATTTTGATAGTGATCCTGTATATGGAGTGAAATCAGAATTTCAAGTACAAACAAATGCTTTCCATTTCTTATTAGTAAAAGGGGATGTTCTTCCAATAAATAAACGTTGGGCTTTTGAGTATTTTATTGGTTTGGGAGTAAGGACACTTGATGTTTCACACATAAATACACCCGATGGTTTAAGCGTTTTAGATGAGGATATGCAATTCTTAGTGCATGGCTATTTTCATCATGACGAAACTGCTTATATAATACCATATGCGACAATCAGTTTTAAATTGGTCTATGCATTGAAATAGAAAATTCAATTTTTTCCACTAAATTGCCTTCCAATAAAGTTAATATTATGATTCAAGTTTTTATAACAGGAGGTACGTTCGACAAAGAATATAACTTTATCACGGGCGAGTTGTTTTTTAAAGATACGCACCTCAAAGCCATGTTTGAGCGAGGGCGTTGTACACTCGATATAGACATCAAAACTCTTATGATGGTGGATAGCCTCGAAATGACAGATGATGACCGAGGTATTATTGAGTACAACTGTCGTCGAACAAAATTTAAAGACATTATCATTACGCATGGCACCGATACAATGGTAAAAACCGCCGAATGGTTGGCCAAAGCCAATATTGTTGACAAAACTATCGTTTTGACAGGAGCAATGATTCCTTATGCTTTTGGTACATCATCCGATGGGTTTTTTAATTTGGGCAGTGCTTTGGCATTTTCGACCGCTTTGCCTCCAGGAGTTTATGTGGCTATGAATGGCCGTTATTTTAACTGGGATAATGTTCGTAAAAATCGTAAAACAGGATTTTTTGAAGAGTTAAGTTAATACAACAATGGAATTTCTAGGACTTTTTTTTGAACTCGTTTTATTTGCTTTAGGAGCTTATCTTTATCTTTTTTCGAGAGGTTTTTTTAAGGCAAAAGACCCAAATCTAGCAGAGAAATCAGAAGCCTTTCGCAAAGACAATGCAACTTGGATGCGTATTTTAGGTTTGTTTTTGGCAGCGATTATGCTAGTTAATATAGTTTTACATATAAGCGATTTAATTGTTCGTTGAACCCTGCAAAATCTAGAAATATTAACGCTAAGAGTCGAATTATTTTAGTATAATTGCATTTA
>JAHDEQ010000057.1 GCA_020628755.1 Saprospiraceae bacterium | reverse complement strand
CACCTCCTTTTGATGCCTATGATGCGGCGACTTGGTTAGCAATAACACCTTTATCAGAACAATCTATTGCTTTGGGAAGTCAACCGATTGCCTTCCCTGATTTTACACGAGGTCGCTGGACAGAACGAAGCAATAGTTTTGCAACTTCTGATTTATATTAATCCTGATTTTCTAATTTTTTTAAATATAAAGCCTAAAAGATGAGAACAAATTTTTCAACACTTATTCTAACGCTTACTTATTTCTTTTTAGTTACAACGTATTCTAATGCTCAAGACGAAGCAATGTGGATGCGCTATCCTGCTATCTCTCCCGATGGTACAACTATCGTGTTTAGCTACAAAGGAGATTTGTGGAAAGTGCCAGCTAAAGGTGGTGCAGCGATGCCTTTGACTCTTCATGAGGGGCACGACTATAAACCAGTTTGGTCAAATGACGGAAAGCAAATCGCTTTTGCTTCGCATCGCTATGGTAATTTTGATGTATATATCATGCCTAGTTCGGGTGGCAAAGCGACTCGACTAACCTATCATTCATCCAATGATTTTCCGAGTGCATTTACGCCCGACAATCAAGCAGTTTTATTTACATCGAGTCGTTTAGATGCCGTTTCTAATCAGCAATTTCCTTCTGGTGTTTTGCCTGAATTGTATCAGATTTCGGTCAAAAGCGGTATGCCGCTTCAAGTCTTCACAACACCGGCTCAAGGTGCTATTTATAATCAAGATGGTTCCATCATTGTTTTTCATGACCGCAAAGGTTATGAAGACGAGTTTAGAAAACATCATACTTCTTCTGTTACGCGCGATGTTTGGAAATACGAAGTAAAAACAGGTAAATATACCCAATTGAGTTCTTTTGAAGGTGAAGACAGAAATCCTGTTTTTGCCCCCGACCAAGAACATATTTATTACTTGAGCGAAGCGAGTGGCAGTTTTAATGTTTATAAAAAAAATATCAATGCTAAAGACCAAGCTCAAGCGATTACATCGTTTGAGCAGCATCCCCTTCGCAATTTGACTATTAGTAATAATGGTGTTTTATGTTTTTCTTATCATGGACAAATTTATACCAAAGAAGAAGGAAAAGAACCACAAAAAATCACCATTACAGCCAATGCTGATAGTCGTTTTAATCCCGAAAAAATACAATCCGTCAATTCCAAAGTTACTGAAATAGCACTTTCTCCCAACGAAAAAGAAATCGCCTTTTTACATCGAGGAGAAGTTTTTGTGGCTTCTATCAAAGAAGGTACTACCAAACGAATTACCAATACACCAGAACAAGAACGCAATATCAGTTTTAGTCCTGACGGAAAAGCTCTTTTGTATGCTGGCGAACGAAATGGAAGTTGGAATCTTTACCAAAGTAAAATAAGTCGTGATGAAGAAAAATATTTCTTCAATGCCACGCTTATCAAAGAAGAAACTTTACTCGACACACCTGCCGAAGAATTTCAAGCCGCTTATTCTCCTGACGGAAAAGAGATTGCTTATTTGGAAGAAAGAACTGCCATTAAAGTTTTGAATTTGGCTACTAAACAAACCCGCTTGGTCGTAGCTGGGGATAAAAATTATTCTTATTCTGATGGCGACCAACATTTTGCATGGTCTCCCGATAGCAAATGGCTGTTAGTACAATTTTTACAAGATAAACAATGGATTCCTCAATGTGGCTTAGTGGACATTTCTGGAGAAAAAGAAATTGTCAATCTGACCCAAAGTGGCTATGCTTCTGTTGTTCCAGAATGGGCGATGGAAGGTAAAATGATGGTTTATGCTAGCGACAGGGATGGCATGAAAAATCATGCCTCCTGGGGAAGCGAAATGGATATTTATGCTATGTTTTTCACACAAGAAGCTTTTGACGATTACAAATTAAACGAAGAAGAATACGAGTTACAAAGTGAAGAAGAGAAGGAAGAGGAAGAAGAAAAAAAGGAAGATAAAGATGACAAAGAAGAAGAAAAAAAGGACGAGGACAAAGTAGAACCCATTAAAATTGAATTAGAAGATATTGACGAACGAAAAGTACGCCTTACAGTACACTCTTCTCGTCTTTCTGATATGATTTTGTCAAAAGATGGCAGCAAATTATTTTATATGGCAAGGTATGAAAAAGGAGCTGACCTTTGGCAAACCAACCTACGTACCAAAGAAACCAAAATGCTGCTCAAAATGGGTGCAAAGAGTGTTGGCGACCTTATTATGGACAAAAAAGGAAAAAATCTTTTTGTCTTAGCAGATGGTTCTATTTCTAAAGTAGAAATAGATGGTGGCAAGAAAAAAGGCATTGGTATAAAAGGAGAAATGGTCCTCAATGAAGCTGTAGAACGCAGCTATCTTTTTGAGCATGCTTGGCGTCAAGTACAAAAGAAATTTTATAAAACAGATTTGCACGAAGTCTCTTGGGATTTTTATAAAACAGAATATGCTAAGTTTTTACCGCACATCAATAATAATCATGACTTTGCAGAACTTTTGAGTGAGATGCTCGGCGAATTAAATGCCTCGCATACAGGAGCTTTTTACCGTCCCCAAACCGAAAATGGCGACCAAACGGCTTCCTTAGGTTTATTTTTTGACAATGACTATACTGGAAAAGGCCTAAAAATTTTGGAAGTAATCGACAAAGGGCCTTTGGACAACAGCAAGTCAAAAGCTAAAAAAGAGCTTATTCTCGAAAAGATTGATGGAGTTGAAATTACAAGCACTCAAAATCCTTATCAATTGCTCAATCGAAAAGTAAATAAAAATACCCTTTTATCTTTTTATAATCCTAAGTCAGGAAAACGTTGGGAAGAAACAATCAAACCCATTTCGCTTGGAAGTCAAAATCAATTGCTTTATCGTCGGTGGGTAGAAAATTGTAGGTCTATTGTAGATAGCTTGTCCAATGGCAAAATTGGTTATGTCCACGTTCGAAGTATGAACCATCAAAGTTATCGAACCGTATATGAAGATGCGCTTGGAAAAAATGGCGGCAAGAAAGCACTTGTTGTAGATACCCGATTCAATGGAGGCGGTTGGTTGCACGATGATTTGGCTACTTTTTTGGATGGTAAAAAATACATGACCTTCATGCCGCGCGGACAAGAATTGGGCAACGAACCCCAATTCAAATGGACAAAACCTTCCATCGTAGTTATGAGCGAAAGCAATTACTCCGATGCACATATGTTTCCTTATACGTATCGTGCATTAGGTATTGGCAAATTGGTCGGAATGCCTGTACCTGGTACAGGTACAGCAGTCTGGTGGGAGCGTTTACAAAACGGAATGGTCTTTGGCATCCCACAAGTAGGTATGGTTGGTAATGATGGTAAATATCTTGAAAATCAACAATTAGAACCCGATATTAAAGTACCCAATACACCTGAAAAAGTAAGCAAAGGGCAGGACGAACAACTAGAAGCTGCTGTCAAAGAATTGGAAAATATTTTAAGAGAAATTAAACCTTAATCTCAATAATGAAACTATCAACATCACTTTTTGTATTCTTATTCGGAATTTCCTTGCTCTTTACACAATGCAAGTCTGAAGGTGGCAGTGCAACTGCCAGCAATGCTTTGAGTATTTCGGGAACGGTCAAAAATGTTCCTCAAGCCAATTCAATCATTTTTTTAGAAAAAATAATGGCACAACAAAATATTGCTATAGCCAATCAACCTATCTCTGCCGATGGTAGTTTTGCATTTAGTGTACCTAGCGATGCTGGCGGTGAATTGTATCGTCTGCGAGCCAATAATAAAACTGTTTTTGTAAGTACAGAAGATAATAGTAAAGACATCAAACTCGCAATAGATTTGGGTGGACAGCGTGGCGCAAAATATACTGTTGAAGGTTCTGCGGCTTCTCAAGCAATGCAACAATTGTATGACAAAATATTAAGTTTACAAGTCAATGCCAATAGTTTTAAACAAGCCATTGAAACAGGAAAATATCCATATAGTATGGCTTATTTGACCAATAAATATTTGATGGGAACAGCAGCAACTTTGCCGATACACAATTTGGCAATTGCCAAATTGAAAGCTGCCCAACCCGACCACCCTTTTATAGGTGTTTATCAACAATATGTCAGCAATAAGTCTAAGTCAATGACTGCAAGAAGCGGTGGAGGAAAAAACACCGTACAAGTGGGTCAAACTGCGCCAGATATTACACTCCCTAATCCCGAAGGCAAAATGATGAAATTGTCTGAACTAAAAGGCAAAGTCGTTGTTGTTGATTTTTGGGCGAGCTGGTGTGGCCCTTGCCGAAAATTTGGTAATCCCAAATTGGTAGAACTCAATAAAAAATATGGCAATAAAGATTTTGCGATATTTAATGTTGCCCTCGAGCGTGGTCGAGACAACAAGCGTTGGGTAGATGCTATCAAAAAAGATGGCCTCACTTGGCCGCATCAAGTTGTAGATAGAAACCGACAGTTTTCGCCCGTTTATGGAGCATCTCGAATACCAAGAATCTACTTAATTGATAAAGAAGGTAAAATTGCGGCCATTAATCCACGAGGGCAAGCCCTCGAAGACAAGATTAAGGAATTATTGAAGGCTTAAATTTAAAAGTCATATTATTCATTATATTTGCACATATCAAAATTTATAAATGAAAGCAGTTATTCCTGTTGCTGGTGCGGGCACCAATTTGCGCCCACTTACTTATACTCAACCCAAACCATTGATACCAGTGGCAGGCAAACCCATTATTGCTTTTATTATTGAGCAATTGCAAGAAGTTGGGGTGGACGATTTTGTGTTTATTATTGGATATTTGGGCGAAAAAATCCGACTTTTTGTTGAAAATAACTATCCTAATTTAAAGAAAACCTTTGTCGTACAAGAAGAACGCAATGGCCTCGGTCATGCAATTTGGACGGCGCAAGATGCTATCAAAGATGCGAGTGAAGTGTTTATCGTTTTGGGCGATACTATATTTGATTTGGATTTGGATAAAATGCTGCAAAAATCTACCTCTTGTTTAGGCGTTCAAAAAGTAGAAGACCCTCGCAATTTTGGAGTGGTAGAATATTGCGATGATGGTTATGTTTGTAAAGTAATAGAAAAACCACGTATTCCAAAGTCCAACATGGCAATGGTTGGTTTGTACAAAATCAAAGAAGTACAAACCTTAATTGATTCTATTGATTACAACATCAAAAACGACATTCGTACTCGCAACGAATTTCAGTTGACGGATGGTCTCATGCGTATGATTGAACAAGGTGTCAAGTTTAGTACGACCAATGTCAACAATTGGTTTGACTGTGGCAAAAAAGACATCTTGCTCGAAACCAATGCGATGCTACTCGACAAAGAAGGCTTTGCTTCAGTTGACCTTCCTCCTTTTGACAATACTATTATTATTCATCCTGTGAGTATCGGCAAAAACTGCAAATTGAGCAATTCTATTATTGGCCCTCATGTAACGATTGGCGACAATGTGAAAGTTGATTATAGCATCATCAAAGAATCCATCATTGGAAATTATGCTTCTATCGAGGAGGTTATCCTGACCAAATCGGTGGTAGGCAACGATGCTGCGATACGAGGTCTAAGTCAAAGCCTCAACATTGGGGACAATACAGAGATTGACTTTAGCTAAACGTATCCACCGACTTTAGTCGGTAGGATTAAAAATATAACAGCTAGAACCTTCTACCTCTCTTAACAATTCCAGATTTCCCAAAGATTTTAATTTTTCTACAACAAAATCTATTTCTTTTTTGCTGGTATGTGAAAAAAGAATCAAGGTTTTTTCTTGTTGATTTTTTGCCAAATTTATCATTTTTGGAGCACCACTTTCTCCCCAAGAAAAAAGCATTACATCTTTTTTTTGTAGAAAATCAAAGTCAGATTTGTTCTTATAATTTTTAGTATAAAAACTATAAGCTGGCACGGCCTCATAATGTACAAAGACCACATCAAATTTCTCAATATCCGTTTTCAGACTATAGAGCAATGGACGTAATTCCTCTTTTTGAAAAGGCTCAACAATGTAGCGATAGGTTTTTTGGTTAACTGAAATGATAATAAGAATTAGGAAAAGAATCGCTTTGAGTATATTTTTTTTGTTAAATAAATTTCTTGTTGTTTGTCCCTGCACAATTTGGTCGCATTGTTGGTACAGCCAAGCTGTACCAACCGACGCTAAAAGCATCAGACTAGGCAAACTAAACAAGGTCAGTCGCTTTTTCAAAGAATACAACTCAAAACTAGAAGCCAAAACCATCAAAAAAAGCGGAAACACAAGTAGCCACAAATTTCGTTTACATAACCTAAATTGAATTGCAATTCCTACCAAAATCGAAATCAAACCATAGCCAATGGCCAAAGCCGTTGAGCCAAAAGTGCCGCCCAAAAATTGTCGTATCAAACGCCATTGCAAATCCAAATCTTCTAAAGAAGTCGGTAAAATTGGAAAAAAATAATTGCCATGATAGCCCTTTAAATTGTCATCACCAATATCATGTTGCAATATCAAAAAGTAGTACAAGCCAAAACTCCCCAACCAAGCCACGCCTAAGATAGTAGTTTTCAAAAGCAGTCGTTTCTCAAAGCTTTCAGCTTTGAGAAGATTATACTCCGAAGTTTTCAACTTCGATTGCAAGGATTTCACTCCAAAATAAATTCCAATAGCAGCCAATACAAAAATCGAAGGCATAGAAAACCAAATGACCAAAATTCCAATGACCAACCAAAACCAATATTTTTGATAGACTTTTGGTGAATTTTCAAACCACAGAAATCGTTTGTCACTTGCAAAATAGAGTAGCCCCAAAGCTACCAATACATCGCAAGAGTATTGCTTTAACTCCGTCGCATATTCGACCATTGCCAAAGAAAAAGTCATTAAAACGAAGGGAAACCATCGGACTGCTTCTACTTTACAAAATCGCTTAACCAAAAGGTAAAAGACCCACAGCGAAGCCATACTACACAAAAGCGGAAATACACGAAATGCCATTTCTGTAGCACCAAAAACACTCGTAAAAATCTTTACAATACTCGAAAATAGGGGAGGAGCATATTGGTCGTAATCTAAGTTTTGAAACAAAGCTGCAAAGGAGCGTTCGGCAATATTGCGAGCCAAATTGGCCTCATCAATAAACAAAGAGCGATTCTGATAAAAGATAAGAATCCGAAGTAGAAGACCTCCCAAAAGTATGGTGTAGCCAAGTTTTTTCACTTTGCAAAAGTACAAAATAAAAAAACTCCCGAATATACATTCGGGAGTTGTCAATCATTCCTAAATTCATTTTAGGAAAAACAGCAGGATATTAAAAAATTAGAGAGATCTAATGTTTAAGTGGGTTTTGTCGGCGAAGCCGACAAAACCTTCTTTAAGGGTTTCTTAATATCCTATAATTTATTCACACGGCTAATAACTTTATACAAACGAGTGTATTCGTTGACATCTTCCTCAAATGGATCATGCTCCAAGTAGTTGGCAGAAATCAATTTGAGGCGATGAATGCGACCTTTGCGGTCAAAGATTTTTTGTACATACTTGACCCAAAGCGAACCATTGTTTTTGACGGCATAAATTTCATTGTCACGCACATCACGGAAACTGCTCACCTCTTTGCAAATGACGATATCGTCATCCAAAATAACAGGTTCCATACTATTTCCTTTAATCGGAAAAGCAACCAAACCGCTACCCGACAAACCAGGAATGGCAAAATATTGTAAGTCCTCTTGCGCTGGCCCTGCATCAATAGCTGTACCTGCGAAAGCCTCGGTTGTAGTAAACAAAATGTTTCCAAGAGGAGCAGCATATTCTCCATTATCTTTGGCGCGAGGCAAATCAAAACCAAAAGGCGTTCCGATACCATCAATTAAATAATCTTCATTGACACTATACTCACGACACAAAGTACGTGCTTGATGATAATCAATCACACGTTTGTCTTTTGGGTTGAGAAAAGCACGGATAATATGACCATAGGCACGATTGCCCAATATTTTACTAGCAAAGTCGCCCATGCCTTTACCATTGCGATCATTTTTTACAATTTCGCCACGCTCTTCTAGTAAATCAAACACTTTCATAAAGCGTTCATTCAGTCGTACACGATCTTCTCTAATCATAATTGCTGATTTTAAAATGAACAAATTTATTTATCAGTCCAAATTTAAAACAAAATATTTTTTCAAACAAATATTTTCATAAAAACATTTTATTTTATTTTATTTGTTGATTATGTTGGAGGTTTTTAGACCGAATATCAAACAATTTTTTGTAGTGGAGTCATTCTTGCTGAAATAAGCTCCATGTCGTTTGGGCAAGCTGAGTCGTGAGACTTTCAATATAATAGCTCCCTGCTGCGGGGTCTTGAACGACATCTAAATGACTTTCCATTTTAAGTAAGTGTTGGACATTACGAGCTATGCGGTGGGTAAATTCATTTGGTTCGGTAGTACTGCTATTGGCAGGCAGTACGTTGAGTCGCTCTACACCTCCAATCACGGCAGACATGGCTTGGGTGGTAGCACGAATCATATTGGTATTTTCGTTTTCGCCTTGACTTGATACAGTAAAGTGAGCTTCGATAGGACAAGTGAAATTGGAAATACCATAGGCATTGAGTACATTGGCCCAAAGGATTTTTAAGGCTCTGACTTTAGCAATTTGTACAAAATAGCTTTTGTTAATTCCGACTGCAAATTGAATATGTGGACTTATAGTAGCCAAATCCAAGTCGAGGTCGCTACATTTGTCGAGGAGTTGCTTGCCTTGTGTGAGTAGCGCAAGCAACTCGGCTGGTGTTTCGGCAGCATCTTTACATTTTTCAATAGCATCAATACTAAAGTACTTAAATTGAGGGAAGTTTTCTTGCATGAATTTTATATAATCTTCAAACATCTTTTTATCAACTAAAGATTGATAGTCTATATTAATACTACCTTTTAGCTGCTGTGTATCGTAATGATTTTTGATATATTGGTATAAACTCTTACAAGCATTGAATCCCTCCACACTATTTTTACAATATAAATGCGTAGAAATATAGGTAAGGTTGACCTCCTTCAAAATGTTTTGCCAATCCTCTAAGCTAGGCGTTTTGTCTATGACAAAACGGGGAGCTTCCAAGCCTCCATTTAATGCCGCCAACAATTGTTGGTTGACTATTTTTGTGTTTTCAGAAATAACAAAGTCCTCGCTAATTTCCCAATTATTATTGCTAGAACGTGGAACGGAAACAGTTGGAGTAGTATCGTCAGGATGATACATTGGGGCGAGTGTGATTTCCTCGTTGACTTGCCAATTGAGTTTTTCAGTAGCACGACCTTTAAGGTCTTTAGTCAATTTTTCGAGCCACTCCATTTTTGTCATTGGAGGAAAATCTGAGAATAATTTTTCGTTTTTTTTCATGCTAAAACTACTTATGTCAGAGGAAAATTTGGGATGTACCCGAATTCTTCGTTTGGTACACCACAAATTTAAAGGAATTCCTATCTTTGAATGTAGTATTTTTAAAAAAATCTGAGCCGATGCGCATATACTTTTTTACAATCTTGGTTTTAATCGGAATTAATACTTTACAAGCTCAACTCAATATCAAGGTAGGCTATACTGTTACCTATACTAATCCAAGTGTGACAAATGCTATTTTAAATGATTATAATAGTGCAAATGAATTTTTGACGGATGGTTTTAACGAGTTGCACTATTTACATGGAATGCAAGGCGGACTAAGGTATCGGATAGATGATGTGGCTTTTGAGGCGACTTGGCACAACAAATACAACACCCTTCGTTCCTCGGGTCTTGATATAAATGATAATGATATTTCGAGAGATTTAAGATTTCGCTATGGGAGTTATTCGCTGGGTATGGAGGCTTATTTGACTCGAAATGTTGGCTTAGGCGGTACTTTTGATTTGACCAATGTTCGGTTTAGAACCGATGTAGCTGGAGTAGATAATGTTTACACTATATCTAGTGAGTGGGGCAGCAGCAGTCATTTTTATTTGAGTATCAATATGCCAGGCAATGATATTTTGACATTTAGTTTGAAGCCTTATGTACAGATTTCTTGGTCAAGTGTAAGTCTGAGTCCTTTACAGACCGAATTGGGGACACCGAGTTTGGCTGAACCAAACGAAAAATACCTTAATTTTGGATTGCAATTGGTTTTTTATAATGGGATTTGGTAAAAAAAAGAGGCTGCCCCAAAAAGGGACAGCCTCTCCATTATATTTTAAGAGATAAACTCCTTATTATTCAATTACGATTTTTTGTACTTGAATACCACGAGGCGTAGCTACACGTACAAAGTAAAATCCTGAAGATAAGTCGCTCGTATTGATGGTTTCGCTTTGAGTACCAGCATTAGTATTTAATGCCAATTCTTTAACGATACGGCCGTCAACACTTGCTATACTAAGATTAACTCGTTCTGTAAATTCGCTTTGAAGATTAACAATTAAGTAATCATTAGCAGGATTAGGGAATACGCTGATACCCAAACTTGGGTCTGCTAAATCCTTGATACTTGTAGGTAATTGTCCCACAATTGTACCTCTGTTTGGAGCTTCTGCGCAAGCAGAATCGCCCTCTTCGGAGCTAACACAAACTTCAGAATTATAGTTCAACATATCCATAAAGGTTACATCATCCAAAGCCCAACCTGTTCCACCTGTACCATCATCATCTGAACCAAATCTCCATCGGAAAAATAAAGTCTCACCAGCAAAATCACTCAAATCAACATAAGTATCTACAAAACCATCACTCACACCCCAATACGCCTCTTGGAAAGGAATCGTAAAGGTTTGGTAAGAAACTTGACCACGATATGGATTTTTGAAAATATAAGGGCCTATATCTTCCCAAGATTCTGCACCATCATTTGATACTTGTAGATAACCGCCGTCGGTACCTGCTTGTGTATCAAACTTATGGAAGAAACGCAAAACAGGTTGCTCGCCACTTACTATATAGGGTTGACTTAATAATAAGACTTGGTCAGATGCTTCTGCCAAATCTGGAACAAAGTAAGAGCGTTCGCCGCTGTTGACAAAGTCAGCAGCGTTGCCATCAATGTATGTCCAATTATTAGTCAAAGCATCATCTAAAGAAAAGCTTACCCAATCAGCCTGAACAGTAGAAGGATCTTCAAAATCATCTTCTAAAAGCATAATAGAACCTTCGTTGGCAGAACTAACTGCTTGATAGCTCAATACAATTTCGGCTCCTGCTTGTAGTGTTCCTATTTCCCAAGTAAGCATACCATTTGACTCCGTTACATCATCTTCTGAAGAACCAGCAACATAAGAACAACCATTAGGGATAATATCAGAAACAACTACATTGGTTACAGCTTCATCTTTGTGGTTGGTTACTGTTATCGTATAATCAATAGCATCGCCCGGCTCAATCAAATCCGTTGCAGTTTTAGCAATTTTAAGTTCTTTGATACAAGTAGGTAAAGCCTCAAAAGAAGAAGTTCCATCAGCATCGCTGTTGCTCGTGCCTTGGTCAGCGTAAAAACCCAAACCTCTTTTGGCAAAAACTTCCCAAATCAAACATTGGTTTGCACCATCATAATTCATCATATCAGCAGCTAAGATACCATCACGTCCATCCACAAAACCAGGACTACAAGGCTGTAATTTCATACCTTCTGTAATCAAATGCACAGCTATATTATTTCCAGCTTCGGGGTTGGTATAGTCAATATCAAAACCATGTTCTTCGACCAAAGCCCAATACATATCCCAAAGCATCGCCGTCCAAACAGCACCTACGGAGTGTACAGAACCTGCAAATCGAATCACATCATCATAAGTATGATTGTTGATATTGAAATCAGTAGAATAAGGAAGTGGACGAATACCACTACCATTAGTACCTTGTCGTTGGACATAAGTACCAATACCTCGACGCATTTCGCCTGTATCACCTGGCTTAACTGTCATCATCAAGGTATAAATATCAGACCATCCTTCGCCCATTTGCTCGCCATTGCCTAAGCAACCTGCGGCCAAAGGTCCTCCTGTAAGACGGTTAGAAATACCGTGTGCAAATTCGTGTGCAATGATACCATTATCAAAATCTCCATCCAATAGAGAAGGCCCAGAAGCAGTAGGTGATACCAACGTTACGGTAAGTCCTTGGTCTATTACAGAACGGAATAATGAACAATCTCCAGAACTCAATGAAACCGTAGGTATTCCTGGGTCATTGATTTCGGCAACACCTGCCATTCCTACTGTAGAGTTTTCAAAATTACAAATGATGAGTGCAATAGCTCCTGCTGCCTCGGCATTAGCTGCTTTTTGTTCAAAAAAGCAGCCACCACGATCAACCATAGCAATTTTACCAGCAACATCTTCGGTTACAATATCATTGCATCCAAAGCTGGCTTCACTAGAGTTATCTTCTATGACAATTACCTCACCTGTTACTGGAACATCTCCAATCTCTGGCCCAAAATCAGCCGTACCGGTTTCGTACTGACCAATAAGTGCTTCGGGTGCATCAACATTGAGTAAGCGACCTCCACCTTGATTCCATAAATACATTTGCATAACACCATTGCCACCATCTGGAGGAGTAGCGAAGTTGGCATTATTGAGGTTGTTTACATCACCATTACCATCTTGTGCTTCTGCGAGTACGTAGTCATCATCATTTCCGCCACTACCATAATTATCAGATTGAAATGCACCAGCAGACTCATCAAAACCAAAATGATGTGAAAAATCATGTATAGAATTAACCATATAAAACAAGTTGGTCACAGCAGCATCTCGTTGATCTTCAGGTTCATTGTTTGGATTGTAAGGAAAATCAAAAACTAATTCTGCACCACCATCTGGTTCGCCAGTTGGTGTACTCGTATTGTTTAAGTCGAGGTAAGCGTGCACGTTGTTTCCTCTTGTGATGGTAAACTCAGCACCATCAGCACCATTGGTATCGTGCCAACCAAAAGGAGAAGCACTTGGACTGTGTGGATTTACCAAAAGGTTATAGTCGCCATGTATAGGACTTTCGTGTGGACTATTAACACCTTCAAGCATCTCACCAAAAACACTATAGCGTCCAGTCAATACAGCAGCTTCTGATTCCAATACTTTCTTAACAGATTTAGTACCATGATTGTGCAAGTGTGCATTGCAGCTTCTATCGTGGTTGTGATACGGATCATCTACAAATTGACAATGTACCATCCAATTGTTTTTATCTAACAATTCACCTGTTTGGGCATCAATACGAACACTCCAATAGTCTTTTCGGTCGAGTTGGTCAACAGCTAAGTGCCAAGCCAAACGAACAGTCTGGTCGTTGGTGAGTTGGTATTTCAACTTTACATTTACATCAGTATGTGCAAAATCGCCTTTATCAAAAACAAATTCTTTGTCGCTAATTTGTTCATTTAAACGAAGTGCTTGATTGGTAGATAAGCCCAAATGTCCGAGAGCCGCTTGCAGCGCCTCTTGCGCTGACAAAGAAGGACTCGTAGCATTGATTTTCGCCTTTAAATTAGGAACAAAGCGATTGCCAACATTAAAGGTTTTGCCTTCAGGCGTAACGTGTACGCTGGTGATGGCATTATAAACTTCGATACCTTGATGTTTCTGAATAAAGTAAATGTGTGTTACACCATTGCGTTTGTTGGTGTACATACTACTCACGCCGAGATTGATAATGTCTGTTCTATCCAATCCCCAATTGGCATATTCTTTTTCGATAAAACGAAGACCTTGGTCAAATGGAGTTTGAACTTGTGCAAATGACAGTTGTGCCAAAAACAAGAGCATCAAACCCAAAGAAAGTGTGGTTTTTGTAATTTTTAAATTCATACTTGCTTTATAATAGGTTAAGAAAATGATGGATTTTAGAAATTAATGTTTTTTGTAGGAAAGGCTTTTTGTGTAATGAAAAAATAGCTTTTCAGCAATTTCTGACTACATTCGTAAAAATAAGTAAATTTAATGGATTTTGTCTGCAAAATATATTGTAGAAATTAAAAGCTATACGACAATAAGTGAGAAATAAGCCAAATAAATCGAATAAAAATATAATCATCGGTAGGCATCCAGTTTTGGATGCCATAGGAGAGGGGACTTCTATTGATAAAATTTTGTTGCAACAAGGTACACGAGGCGAGTTTGAAAAAGAACTTCGGAATATTTGTAGAACGCATAATATTCCTTTGCAAGTTGTACCCAAAGAGCGTTTGCACAAGTTTAGCCGTGCTAATCACCAGGGGGTGATTGCATTTGTGTCGGCTATTCCATATTACAAGATAGAGGATATTATTCCGATGATTTATGAACAATCAAAAATTCCTTTAATCTTAATTTTGGACGGTGTCACGGATGTACGAAATTTTGGGGCTATAGCACGGTCGGCAGAGTTGTGTGGGGCGCAAGCGATAGTGATACCTCAAAAAGGATCAGTCACTATCACCGAGGGAGCTATGAAAACTTCTGCGGGCGCATTGACCAAAATACCTGTGTGTCGAGAGCGTAGTTTGGTCAAAACAATTGAGCTTTTGAATATGAATGGTATTCAGGTATTTGCTAGTGATTTGCAAGCAAGTAGTTTGTTGAAAGATGTTGATTGGACACAGCCGACGGCTATTGTTATGGGTTCGGAAGGAGAGGGGATAAGTCAAGCAGTTCGGAAGTTGGTAGATGATACCTTTATTATACCACAAGTGGGCAAGACCAATTCGTTTAATGTATCAGTAGCAACAGGAATTATTTTGTACGAAGTTGTACGTCAGCGTATGGCATAAAAAAATGACTTAGTGTAATACACTAAGCCATTGATAATCATCCCAATACCGATTAATTTAATCTTATATATCTTTAAGGTTCAACTATCCTATAGATAATATGAACTGTATTAATAATTTTGGATTTTGAAAAAGCATACAATGCTTATTTCAAAGAATATTATTTTAGTAATGAAGGTTTATGAGAAAAGAACAGAATAATGTTAAGTGGCAAGAGGATATTTTTTGTGTGTTTGTTAGTTAACATTCACAAAACATTAGATTGTTCATGGCTTACTTAAATTAACGACAATTTTGCAAGTCAAAATTTTTTGTCACTAATTACTATACAAAGATAAGATATGATTTCCCAACACGAAATACCATAAAGAAGGTATTTTTTATAATTAAATATTTCTAAACTGTTGATAAATGCGGTTTTATTGTTGGTAAATCCCCATTGAAACTATAAAAAAAGAAAACACTCGCCTGAAACAAGGGCGAGTGCTTTGGAGAAACAAAACTATTTATTAATCACTATTTTTTGGATTGGAAAGCTGTCACATTTTCCAATGATTTCTTTTGAGTTTGTGCTTGTATGTTTGTGGTTGATTAATAAATCAGGGTAAAAAAAGCAATTTGAGGCAGGTCTATTTTCATAGACCTGCTCAAATTGTGGGATTTCAAAGTTTACTCTAGTACAATCATTTTTCTTGTTTGTGTAAAACCTTCCGTATCTAACTGGTAGTACATCACACCACTTGTTAGTTCTTCTTTTTTCAGTATTATTTCGTTATAACCTTTTGTATATTCTTGTTCGTTTTGGTACAATGTTTTTCCTGAAACATCATACACGGTCAGCGTAGCTGCTTGTGCTTGTGGCAAGTAAAATCCAATTGTAGTGTGCCCTCTAAATGGATTGGGCTTGTTTTGGAACAATTGGAAATTCATAGCTGCTGTTGCATCTTCTATTACAGTGTTATATGCTAGATTTAAGTCCAATAATTCGTTAGCTGTATTATATGCTTCTGGTCTGGTGTAGCGATTGCTCAATTCAAAGATGTCTTTGATTGATGTATTTTGGTTTGCTTTCATTTTTAAAACCATCAAAGGAGCATCTGTTTTTGCTTTTACATTTGTGTTAATAAAACTTGCAGTAAGCATACCTTCTTGGGTAAACTGTTGGCCAATTTCGTGCTCACTCATCAATGATGAGTGATGGACGACTTCTAGTAGTTCTGCTTTTTTGGTATCAAAAGCCATTGTAAATTGCAAGCCTTGTACCGTATGTATTTCAGGTACGTTTAGGGCTACTGTAAATTCTTCTCCAATTTCTACTTCAGTATCATTGAGCAATAATTGCAAAGTTCCGTTGGCATTGCGTTCTTCTGCTTGACCACGAAGGGTTTGAGCAGAGCAATCTACATCGCCAACTTTAACACCGACAAAGCCTAAGTTCATATCACTATTGGCATTTTGAATAAAATAATTTTCAGGAAATGCTTCAAACCAAGGATTATTTGGTACAGGGAATACATAGTTTCTATCCACAAATCGCCATGAACCTACATTAGGCAACTCTGTGATTTGGTACAAAATCAACTGTCGAAGAGTCACCAAGTCAATTGTTGATAAGTAACCATCGCTATTGGCATCGCCCGCAATCATTTTGTAAGGACTATCTAGCTCTTCGATTCCCAAAACGTGTTGACCCAATTTTACGAGGTCGTAAGTAGAAACACCATTGAGGTAATCGTCGTTTTTGCTCAATTTTACAGTGTAGTCATTTCCAGATTCTGTTTCAAATTCAAACTCTCCGTTTTCGTCGGTCATAATCATATCCATATTGCTACCGAGCAACTCTACTCCTACATCTTCGATTTCGGTAGCTTCTTCGCTTTCCACTTTACCACGGATACTGCGCATACAATCTCCTGTTTGGCATGAAGTAAAAGTCATAGAACAAGGCGAACCAGAGTTGTTACCACTATTATCAAATGTAAGTACATCAACATTGAATGACGCACCTGAAGTTGTGATAGTAATGTCCACATAAGAAGCATTGGGACTGCCATTATAAGAAAATACCATATTGTTGAGTAAATCAGCATCAGATGCGCAATTGTCGGATACTCTGTCTTCTAAGATAATTGCTGAATTGTATTTAATGAGTGAATCTACTTCAATGCGGACGGTGCTTGGTAATGAGGCTACTTCAATTTGATAACCAAGATTTGCACAGTTGATAGATGGATCGGCCGTATCATCAATTTGAATTTCTACAAAACAATGATTAGTATTATTAGTTTGTGTATTAGTTATTTGTGCATAAAGTGTATCAAGACCAGTGGGTACATCATTACAATCAAAAAGTATAGAGTTGCTGTAGTTAGCATTTGTCTCAGAAATATTTACTGTATAATTAGACGGCACAGTTGAAAAAATTGGCTCTTCTGTTCCTGTGGTTGGAGCTCCAACCATAGTTAACTGTGTACCATTTTGATCTCCTAACCCTAGATTTTGTAGTGTAGCATTTGGGGTTAAAGAAAAACCAGTCGGAGCAGCATTTGAACAATTGCAAGTGGCATTATCATCTTTTAGGTTTACAGTGGTCCAACAAAGTTCTGATGTGTTGCCTGTATTGTCGGTTGCTTGTACCTCTACCATCAACGGACTGCCAAAATTGGCACAAGACACTGTAATACACTCAGTGAAATCATCACCAGAGTCTTTTAGACGCATTGTATAGCTTACACCACTACAATTATCATCTGTACTAGCAGGATTGATAACATTAAGCGCACAAATTTGAGTAGTGCCATTGGCAACATTATTGAGTGTTAAATTAGTAGGTGTACAAGCTACTATTGGCCCTTGTATATCTACTATTTCAAAGTAGCGAGTGATGGTATCTTTCATATTATTGCAATCATTTTCAACGATGTAATGCAAATAGTATGAATCTCTTTCTATGCTAGTTGTAAATAAATCATTAAGAGTAAGATTATAATTATGTCCAATATAAAATTGATCGTCTTCGGTGGTATAAACTTCCAAAGAATAAGTTAGGTTAGAGCAACTTGTATTGGTTATCTGTGGTAGTCTAAAGTTTACATTAGCATAGCAACCATTGGCTATAGTATTGATGGTGTCTGGTGTAGTATCGGTTCCATTTCCTCCTTTAACATCGTTTTCGTCAGCAATAGAGTAAGTCGCATCTGCGGGTAAATAATCGGGAGCAGAAATATCTTTTATCAAGATGCGTTGCAACATATTTTGTATCACAACTCCTGAGTTGCCAGCATTGATTTCGCACCAATCGTAAATACTCCAATTTCTAATAATTTTGGATTCTTGACCACAAGTCAAAGTGATAGGGTCAGAGTCAATATAAGTAGCAACCATTTTGCAAGTATGTTCTATCGAAATAGTATCGTTTACGCCATCTCCATCTTGGTCAAAAAGAAAATGCGGAACTTGTGCTGCACTCAAATTAATAGAGTTAACATCTACAATACCATTGGTAAAAGTAACATCGGCACAGCTTACAATTGCCTCTTGAGGAAATACTATCAAACTAGCTGTTGGTCTAAATACATAAGCATATTGTACGCATGATTCGCCTACCATACCATTGCCGTCAGTAGGAGTCCACACACGAGAAACTACTTTATCCAAAACAAAACCTTCGTAAGGAGTTCCTACCACACCTTCATAAATACCGTCGGCATCAATATCTGTAAAAAACGCAGGGTCAGGAGCTGGCAAATCATTGGTATCGTCGGTATCAGCATCGCCCATGATACCAACACCACAACCTGGTGTTTCTCGGTCAAATGAAGTTACTGTAGGGTCAACACCCGAACAGTCAACAAAATGACTGGCATCTAAACTTGCAAATGGAATTGCATTTGCAGCAACAGAAAAATCCTTACAAGGTGTATAAATCGGGTCGAGCATTCCAGCAGGAGCATTGCACTCAGGTGCAGTTTTGTCCTCGACAGTTACAGAACCCCAGCAATACAATCCTGAAGCAACTCCACCTGGAGCATATTCCACTTGTATATCATAAGTACCAGGGGTAGAAATGACATTGCTCGTTTGCCCCATAACGGTGACTTGATATTCGCTAGTAGCCGTACAAGGAGCTGCTAACATGATAGCAGGCGTTATTTCTACTTGACAACCCGAGGGCAAAGTAATATTTAAGTTATGATTACAAGCCATAACAGGTTGTACACTAATGAGTTGTGAATCTGTTACCGTATTACCTGCACAGTCTTCTGTTTCCCAAGTTACATTATAACTTCCTACAGGAACGCTAGGGTCTATTGTAATAATATTGGGATTTAAAATAGAATTTAGTGCAAAGCCTGAACCTGATAACAAACCGTTAGTACCATTGTATGAAAATGTAGTACCCGAAGGCAAAACATTATTTACATCAAATCTTATCGTATTTATACAATCGCTTGTAATCGTTGGTACAGGAACTTCGATTGTACCTGCGGTACAAGCGGTTGTTGGGTCAGAATCGGCTCCAATAATAACATCTTCACCTGCAGTAATTTCGCAAGTTGTACAAGTGTATGTTGTTGTCCAACTGCGCCAATCGGGTTGGCAAGATAGACCATGATTTTGCGTATTTACAGCTACATAAATAGTAGCGTTGGTACAAGTAGCAGTATTCGATATACTTAATGTCGAGCAAGTTGCTCCACTTGCATCGGTGCTAGTCGTACTTGCAGCAACAAGGGTAGCGTTATCCGCTAGAGCGTTCCATGCATCCAATACAGGATAGATTCCAGGATCTGTTGTCGAACAAGCTGAAAAGGTATAGCTATTACCTGCGCTCAAAATAAAACCATAGGTTGCGCCACTTACCAAATCTGCCGATAAATTTTGAGCAGTGCTACTACAAGTAGCACTCAAATCTTGGATAAAACCGTCTTCACTGTCTTGACCAATAGTAGCATTTGCTTCTACATAATCAGCTATACCATCGGTATTAGTGTCGGGCCCAAGATTAAAAAATTCTGTACCATCCAATACACTGTCTGTATCGGCAGGATGGGTACAATTTTGTGCTTGCAGTATATTGAATCCTATGCACAAGAGGATAGCTAGCCCTACTCGTTGCCAAGACCAATATTTTGTCCTATACAAGAACATTTGAAAAATGTGATTAATGTGTGTCATAATGTTTTAGAAATTTTAGAAATGAAAAATGATATACTAGCCTATCAACTGTCAAATTGCTGATAAGTATCTTTATGAAACTGATAGAGTACTTTATGACAGAGTACTGCAAAACAGTTCTATTTCTTGTGAAATATGGTGTCAGAAAAAACGTGTACAAGCTCATGCTTGTACCTTGTGACAATTGAGGTATGAGTGCAAGGAGTATGCAAAAGCAAATATTTTACTTTCACATTCAATTGGGGGAATGCAACACGTGGGGGGTGTTACTCAATTGAAAAAAGGGTCTTGAATTTTGAGAGTTGTAGTATGTAATGGTAAGTCTTAAAGTTCAGTAAGAAAATGAAATATTGATTTTGTCAATTATATTTCAATATTTGTATTAGGGTTCTTTGTTATTTCTTACACTACAAATATGTGATATATCTCAGAGAAGTATAATTTTAAATTATTGATTTTGTGACGGACTAGCGAAGATTACATTAAAAAAAGATTACATTTTTTATTTTTTTAATGTGATTACAGAGAATCTCTTTTGGAATAGATTATACAATATTATTTTTTATAATATTAATCTTTTTTAAGATTTTATTGTGAAGATTTTGTGGTAGGAAAAAATTACTTTTTTTTTAGTTCGTATTCTTTAAGCAAATTTATTTGCGCTCCGTTCCCTAATTTATGCACAAGCTAAAGCATATGCTACTAATACAAAAAAAGCCCCCTCCTAGAAAATCTAGGAAGAGGCCATCCCAAAAACCGATTTAAACTGTGTTTAGAATGTGTCCATTAAATAGGACATATTAAATATCTTTTAAAAAAAGGAGCAGCTATGAAGGATACTTCATAGCTGCTGGTCTTTTTTATTCTAAAATAATCATTTTCTTAGTAGCAGAATGCTCAGGCGTATCTAATTGATAGTACAAGATACCGTTGGCATTCA
>JAHDEQ010000317.1 GCA_020628755.1 Saprospiraceae bacterium | reverse complement strand
AATATCCCTAATTATATAAAATTTGCTCACTATAACATCCCTATCGGAATATTCTATGCCAGCGTCGTTGTTCTAGGAAATTTATACATTTTTTATCGCTTGATGACTAAAAAACAAAGTGCCAAAACAGATTTCAAATCCTTAGTCTATAAAAATCTATTTTACCAGCTATTCTACACCATTGTTGCTTCCGCAACAATGACAATGCTTGCAGGCAACTTAGGAGGTATGACTTTATCGTGGAACGCTCTGGCTCGCAATATCTTTAGATGTATTCTTTTAATGGCTATTTATATCGGATTTTATATGTCTTTTTACTACTTAAACCAACTCAAAAAGTCCATCAAAAAACAGGAACTACTCAAACGTCAAAACTTAGAGTCTCAATTGGAAATTCTCAAAAATCAGGTTAATCCTCATTTTTTGTTCAATAGCCTCAACACCCTAACGAGCTTGATTCCTGAAGAACCCAATTTGGCAGTGGACTACGTCCAAAAACTTTCTAAAGTATATCGTTATATTTTGGAAATCAAGGATAAAAAATTGATTCCTCTCCAAGAAGAGTTGGCTTGTATCAAATCGTATTTGTACATGCTCAATATACGTTTTGGCGATAAGCTACAATTTGAAATTGACGAAACTGAACTGGATTTCAACCATCATGTTGTCCCTCTTTCACTCCAACTATTGGTCGAAAATGCTGTAAAACATAATATTATTTCCAATAAAAAGCCACTGCTTATAAAAATTCACAAAGGCAAAAATAGTAGCCTGTTGGTAAGTAACAACCTACAACCCAAAGTACAAAAAATGCCCTCTACTGGAACAGGATTGGACAATATCCGAAATCGCTACAAAATATTGAGCAAAGAAAAGGTAGATGTCATTGTAACGAATACACATTTTACAGTTTCTCTACCTTTGGTTAAAGTAGCTTAAGGTTTTCTAAACTTGTGAAAGGCATCTTGAGAAATGCTTAGGTTAGTAAACCTAAATTCATTGAAAACATGAAGAAAATCCTCATCATAGAAGACGAACATTTGGCTGCTAAACGCCTCCGCAAGCTCATCCAAAACTTGGATGAGCAGGTCGAAACTTTAGCCGTTATAGACTCTATTGAAGATACCGTTGCTTGGTTTCAAAATTATCCTGAACCCGATTTAGCTTTCTTTGATATTCAACTGGCCGATGGACAGAGTTTTGCTATTTTTGAACAAGTTAAAATCAATTGTCCAATTATTTTCACAACGGCTTACGACCAATATGCGCTTCAGGCTTTTAAAGTAAATTCGATTGATTACTTGCTCAAACCCATCGAGCCAAAAGAGTTGGAACGAGCTTGGCAAAAATTCAACTCTTTACAAAATACGCCTTCCAACAATATCTCCGAATTGGCAACTAGTTTTAAGCAACTCAACCAAACTAAAAATTACAAAGAACGGCTTTTGATTAAGAGTGGCGATACTTATCAATACTTGACTATAGATCAAGTGGCTTATTTTTATTCGGAAGATGGCTTAAGTTTTTTGATGAGTAATTCAGGAAAGCGATTTGTCATAGATGACAAATTAGAAGCTTTAGCAAAGCGCCTCAATCCAAGAAACTTTTTTCGTATCAACCGCAAATTTATTATCAATGAAAAAGCTATTTCTAAAATCTCCACCTATTTCAATAGTCGCCTCAAATTAGAGCTTCATCCTCCTAGAGAGGATGTAATTGTAGCAAGAGAACGGGTAAGTGAGTTTAAATTATGGTTGAATGGTTGATGGGTTGATGTATGTCTGGACAGGGTTAAGTAGATTTTCAGGATATACAAGATTTAAAAATCAAAAAAATGAAATCCTGTTATATCTTGTAAATCCTATAAATCTTAGTCTGCCTTTTATTGTACTGTTATTTTCACATAATCGGCAATCGTCAGCCACTTGGCTTCATTTACAGGATAGTTGGCATCTTCGGCCGAAAAACGTAAAATATAGTCGCCCGCTTGACTAATTTGTACCGTCGTAGAACGAGAAAACTGGTCAGAAAAAGAAACCTTTCCTGGACCACTTATTTTTTCCCAAGTAACGGGAAGTTGAGTATTAGGAGTTCCTTCTTCCTCTACAATTCCATTGAGCGAAAGCGATTGATTAACATTGATTATTTTGTCAATACCTGCATTGGCATAATAGCCCAAATCGTCGCTATTGGCTGTAAAAACATTGCGAGTACTCGGAAAATGCTGTCTAAAAAACGAAAATCGTCCTAACCAAAAATCAGGACTATCGTGACCTTCCTCTCGTCGGTGCACGATGATTTTAGTACCTTGCAATTGGTTGTTGGCCGTCATCACCGTCGAAGGCGGGCAAGTCACATCTTCATAACTCATATACGTCAATGAAGGCCCTTTGAAGCGTCGGGCAAAATACACGGCATCGTAGTATTTGCTGGCTTCGCCCGTTGCCAATTCGTGATTGATATCAACATTCTCAACTTTAGATTTAAAAATAAAATACGGATGTCCCGCAGCCTTGCCATACCGATAACCCGAATGTTGGCACAAGGCAGAAATGCTATTGACTAATAGTTTGACACGACTATCCAAACCCGAAACACACAAGGAGAGTCCCCCTCCTTGGCTTACGCCCATCACAGCAAGGTTTTCTCCATCAAAATCAGGTCTTGAAAAAATATAATCAATCGCACGAACAGCTCCCATGTAAGCATAGCGATAATAATTAGTCTCTCGGCTCGACAAATCATTGGGTTGATAAGCATTATTATCGCCAATGTGTGCAGGAGCATTGTGTATGCTAATCGCTACTGTTATAGCATTGAGTTGTTCGCTTACTGCATTTTCGGGCGTTACATGATTGGGGCCACCACCAAAAGGAGGCATCACCAAAACAGCAGGAAAATTACTGCCTTGATTGGGAACACTCACATAACCATACACTCTACGACCATCAATATTAGCCAAACTCAATTTGTACGTAGTACTCGAATTGGTATTGGCATGATACTCCAACTGTGGATTCATTGGTATATTGGCCAAAGCTGCTTTTTGAGCATCCCAAAAAGCATCAAAATCAGCAGGTTCATCCTCATAGGGTTGCAAATCGTAAGGCGAAAAGGCAGCAGCCGCCGTTGCTCCACTCCCAAATTGGTTGACTTTGCACAAGACAAAAGCTGGTTCTTTGGCTCGAAATGGAATTTGAGCAGGTACATTGGCTTGAACATCTATCGTTCCTTCTTCTAAAAAAGGACTTCTTTCGTCGTACTGAATATGATAAGTTGCTGGCCCAGAGGTAGGCGAAGTTATCGTAAAGTACATTTGTTCACCCACTTCATAGGTTGCGTTGTGGCGATCCGCCACAACATTGAGTTGGGCAAA
>JAHDEQ010000316.1 GCA_020628755.1 Saprospiraceae bacterium | reverse complement strand
CAGTATCAACAAAAAGCCCACCACCACCATTACAATAAAAACTATTTTCGGAGACATAAAAAAAAGACCAGATAAAAAGATAAGATAAACGAAATATAAATTTCTTTTTTGGAGTAGTAACATGGTTAATGTGTTTTATTTGAGGATATAAATTCAGCTCTAATTTACAGAAATATCAAGACTTACAAGAATAGCTATTTTTTTACTGAAAATAATCTTGCAATCCCCTCTTCACTTGCATCGCAGACCCCACGTTCTGTAATCAAACCCGTGACCAAATGAGCAGGCGTTACATCAAAGGCAAAATTAGTTGCAGGACTATCTTTGGGCGTGAGCAATACTTTTTTTATCTGATTTTGGTGCAAACCATAAATGGATTTTACTTCATCTGCACCACGTTCTTCAATTGGAATTTCTTTGACTCCATCCGAAATTGACCAATCAATCGTCGAAGAAGGCAATGCTACATAAAAAGGCACATCATTATCTTTGGCTGCAAGAGCTTTCAAATAAGTACCAACTTTATTGGCAACATCGCCCGTTTTGGTAGTTCGATCAGTTCCAACAATACATAAATCAACCATATCGTGCTGCATTAAATGTCCGCCCACATTATCGGGAATGACCGTATGCGGAATGCCATGTTCCAATAATTCAAAGGCTGTTATGCGAGCACCTTGATTGCGAGGGCGTGTTTCATCCACCCACACATGTACTTTGATACCTTTGTCATGCGCCAAGTAAATTGGCGCAGTTGCAGTTCCATAATCCACACAAGCCAACCAACCTGCATTGCAATGTGTCAAAATATTGACAACTTCACCATTCTTTTTAGTAGCAATTTCCTCAATGATTTTCAGACCATGTTCTCCAATCATTCGGCAGCGCTCAATACTATCTTGTTTGATAGTATTGGCTAGGTCAAGGGCTTGCTTTGTTTTTTCTTCTTTAGAAGATACGTTTTGAATAAGCTCTAATTGTTGGTCAACTGCCCAAGCCAAATTGATAGCTGTCGGGCGAGTATTTTTGAGTTGAGTTGCAGCATTTTGAATATAATCATCAAACAAAAATCCGTCGGGAGCTTCCAAACAGGCTAAGTACATACCATAAGCTGCGGTAGCTCCAATTAAAGGTGCGCCACGCACATGCATGTCCTTGATAGCACGGGCAACTTGGGCAACTGACTTCAAATTCTCGATGACCAAGCGATGCGGTAGCTGTCGCTGGTCAATGATTTGGATGACTTTAGGATTGTCATTTTTTAACCAAATGGTATGATAGGATTTGCCTTGAATTTGCATGAATGACGGGTTTTCTATTGAAGGAATGTCTCCAAATTAACAAAAATTATTTCTCTAAACATATTTGGAGAAATAAAAATATCTTTTACATTTGCATTTATTAAGACTAAATCTAAATAAAAACAATAAATATTGATATTATGAAAAATTTACTGTTCAAAGGACTATTTTTGATGTGTATGACAATGGTTATGTTTTCATGTAACTCGGATGATGATGTTACAATGCATGATGACACGCAGTTTTATGATATACCTTCTTCTTACAATTTTGACAATGTAAGCTATCAGGGGCAAACTGACCGTTTGGCCATGATGACTGAATGGAAAAGCTATATGGCTAGCTCCCGTACATCAGGTATTGCATTAGATGCAGCTCGTATGAAAGCAATGTTTACAAACGAGGCAGGTGCGGAGTTTACACAAGAATATACAAAGCAAATCAAAAGTAAAACTTTTGAAGCTGTACAAGCAGACTTTGATGCTTTGATTGACGAATTGGCTGCGGCAAGTACATCTACAGTGGCTGGAGAAGTTGGTGTTTCGGGTGTAATAGAAAGTCTCGATGGTGCAAAATCTTACTTAGTTGGCGATGATGGACTAGACCATGCACAAGTCATCGAAAAAGGTTTGATGGGAGCTTGTTTTTACTATCAAGGCACGACAATTTACTTAGGTTCGGATAGAATGAATGTTGATAATGAAACGGTAGAAGAAGGCAAAGGTACAGAGATGGAGCATCATTGGGACGAGTCCTTTGGTTACTTTGGAGTACCAAAAGATTTTCCTGCAAATACCGATATACTTTCTTTTTGGGGAAGCTACTCCAATAGTAGAAATGCAGTTTTAAGTTCAAATCAAGCCATGATGAGTGCTTTTTTAGAAGGTCGTGCTGCCATCAGCAATAAAGATTTAGAAACAAGAGATGAGGCAATTGCCGAAATACGTGCTGAATGGGAAAAAATTGCGGTGGGTTCAATTTTACATTATTTGAATAGTGGCATCGAAAATTTTGAGGATATGGCTTTGCGAAGTCACTCGGTTTCGGAAGCGATTGGTTTTTTATATAGCTTGCAATTCAATGAAGGCAAAATCATTGAAACGACTAAAGTCAACGAACTTTTGACAATCATCGCAGGCTCAGCTAATTTCGATGAAATGAATTTGTATAATACAACCGTCGGAAATTTGCAAACCGTAAAAGACGAATTAGCTGCCATTTATGGTTTAGAATCTGTAATGAATGATTTTTAGTAAAAAACTCTGTGTTTCTCTGTTTTCTCTGAGCTTAAAAAAGATAAATATGAATACTCGATTTTGGATTTTAATACTAGGAATACTTTTTTTGGCAAGCTGCGAAGATGAGTCGTCGGGCGATACACTAACGTGTACGCGTGATTATGACCAAACAGCTCTGCTTAATAATTATGCAGACAATATCATCAAACCTAGTTATTCTGCTTTAGCGAGTGAGTTAACAGAACTTAAAGCTGCAATTGATAAATTGAATGAAGACCAAAATTTTCCAGCTTTAGTATCTGCTCGTATTGCTTATATCAAAGTTTGTACGACTTTTCAGCATACCTCACAATTTGAGTTTGGGCCGGCTGCTGATGTAGCACTTCGAGCAAATCTCAATAACTTTCCGCCAAATATTGATGCTGTAAATGCAAATATTGAATCAGGTATTTTTGAATTTGACACACCCGATGCCAATCTGAAATACGATAAGGGACTTCCTGTTTTAGATTATTTCTTTTATGGTATCAGTCATGAAGAATTTTTAGACGACCTAGCTAACAATCCTAATATACAGAATTACCTTACCGCAATTGCCGATGATATGTTGAGTCGCGCCACCCAAACCTTAAATGGCTGGGACGCTTATACCGATGAATTTAAAACCAATATTGGTACCGATGCAGGTAGCTCTTTGAGCCTCCTTATCAATGCATGGAACGAAAACTATGAGCTGGCCAAACGCCAAAAACTTGGCGACCCTGCGGGAGTCAATTCACTCAATATTATTTACCCTGAAGGAGTGGAAGCGGCTTATAGCAATATTTCTTTGGATTTGCTCAAGGCTTC
>JAHDEQ010000056.1:2066-21015 GCA_020628755.1 Saprospiraceae bacterium | reverse complement strand
CTGGCACTTTGCCGCGCTTAAATAAGCGGCAAGTAGAGTCGGCCGTCAAATTGGGCTTGGCTTTGGGTAGTCGAATCAATTCGTTGAATAAATTTGATAGGAAAAATTATTTTTATGCGGATTTACCAAAAGGTTATCAAATCACACAGGATGCCGAACCCGTTTGTATTGGTGGCGAATTGGAAATCAAAACTGATGCAGGCAAGCGAACGATTCGCTTGCACCACATCCACATGGAAGAAGACGCAGGTAAATCTATTCATGATTTGAATCCAAAACATTCCTATATTGATCTCAATCGGGCAGGTGTGCCTTTGCTCGAAATTGTGTCAGAACCCGATTTGCGTTCTGCCGAAGAAGTGGATGCTTATATGAGTGCGATGCGTCAATTGGTGCGTTATCTCGAAATTTCGGATGGAAATATGGAGGAAGGTTCGATGCGTTGCGATGTCAATGTTTCGGTACGAATCAAAGGGGCTGAAAAATATGGCGAACGCTGTGAAATCAAAAATGTCAACTCTATGCGTTATGCCAAACGAGCTATTTCTTACGAGGTAAAACGCCAAATAGATTTGCTCGAATCGGGTGGAAAGGTACTCCAACAAACCCTTAATTTTGACCCCGAAACGGGTGTCACTTCTCCCCTACGTGCAAAAGAAGATGCACATGACTACCGCTATTTTCCTGAGCCTGATTTGCCACCCGTACAATTGAGTGATAAACAAATCAAGGCAATTCACAAATTGATGCCACCTTTGCCAAAAGAATTGTATCAGGAATTTACGAGTCAGCACCAACTTTCGGATTACGATGCGACGATTTTGACGGAGGAAAAAAGCGTTGCTCTTTTTTATCGTACGCTTAGTTCGTCCACAACCAATTATAAGGCAATTGCTAATTTGATTATAAATAAAATTCGGCCATATTGTCAAGAAAATCATATCCATATTGAGGATTATCCTGTTGAGCAGAAAAGATTGTTGGAGTTTGTCGGGCTGATTCAAAATGGTCAAGTAAGCAATGCCATTGCTTACCAACGTATCTTACCCGAATTATTCAACTCCAAAGAAACGCCGCTTGCTGTTGCACAGCGTTTGAACTTGATTCAGGATGCAGATGAAGATTTTCTAAGCAATTTGGTACAAGAAGTCTTGTCCAAAAATCCTGATAAAGTTGCTGCTTATCAAAAAGGAAAAAAAGGTTTGATTGGCTTTTTTATGGGCGAAATCATGCGAGCATCAAAGGGCAAAGCCGAACCCAAAACGACTAATGCTTTGCTACGGAAATATTTGAAAGGATAAGAAAAAGAGCTTTCACTAGAAGTAACGTTACCATCTTTGGATGGGTGCATCCCAAATTGTCGTTATAGAACGATTAAAATAGTATTTCTCTGCGTCTTTGCGTCTCCGTAGCTACTTTAAAGCGACAATTTGGGATGCACCCCTTTGGATTGGCTTCCTGTCCTTAATGTTAAATCATAATTTACTAAAATAAGTGAATTCATTTATCGTTTAACCAAGTGGTATAATATATCACTTGGTTTTTCAATTTAAGCTATTTATAAATTATGAGACTTCTCTTTCTTTTGTCTTTTTTCATGCTTCTAACCTTCTCGTTAAAAGCCCAAAATGATAGTCGGCCTTTTATTGAAGTTGGTTATCAACCTGAATATTTATTTAATTCCAACGACATCCTAAATTTTGGTCAAAGCCAACTAATAAATGGATTGTCAATTACGCTTGGAGTAAAAAATGAAAAACTATATTTCTTTAGTGGTATTCGATATCATACAAGAAATGTGTCTATTGATTGTGTAACCTATCCTGCTCCCGATTCTATTTTTTTTAATCCTGTCAATAATATTGCTTATAATAGACCCGAACTTGGATGTAGTCACATCTATGATAAAAAAAATCATCTGATAGAACCAATACTAGGTATAGGGCATAATTTTAAAAAAATAGCTAAAACAAATGTTTATGCCGAATTTATTTATGCTCCATTGATAAAGATTAATTCAAGGATAGCTTTAACATCAATTTCTAGTTTAAACAAAGATGAAATTCTTATTTCCTCTAAAAACAGAGTTCTTTCCTGGTCAAACCTAGCAATCAATTGTGGTATTCAAAGGCCAATCACACAAAAAATAAACTTTAAATTTGGCTTAAATTTAAAATCTAATGATTTTCAATTCAACAAGTTGTTAGTTGGTGCTGACCTAAGATTGCAATATGTTTTCTAAAACTGATGCAAACCTCTTTTACAACTTCACCACAGGTACACTAAAATAGTGTTCATTAAAATACACCTTTATATAATATACGCCTAAAGGTAGGGCATCATCAAAAAGTAGGCTAAACTCTTTGGGACGATGCTCCTCAAATTGAATATTGGATTTGACATTGCGCCCCAATACATTGACAACCTCAAAATCTATGTGTTCATGTGGTAAATGTCTGAAGTCAAGATTCAAGGTTTCTGTAAATGGATTGGGATAAACCGCTTCACGCAAAAGCATCGCAAAAGCCTCTGGCCACTCTTCTTTGGGGCGATGTATTTCAATATCAGCAATAGCCGTTTCGGGTATTTCTTCTTTGGGTTCGTGGATCGTAGTTATCGTATTGTCAATGGCTAGGCCACATTCTGCATTAGTGCTGGGAAAAATTTCGACTGCATTGGTACGAATACTTTTGTGCCCTCCAGCAAATATGGCTTTGACCGCAAACCAATAGCGTACGTCAGTATCTAAATTGCCGAGCAAGACAAAATGATTTTCTTGTGTCGTAGAAATGGCTTTCATTTCTTCGCACTCCAATAGATAGATTTCGTAGCCAGTAGCATTTTCGACTTCGTCCCAAGTCAATTCTATACGCTGGTTGCAAGGCGACTGTATTTGCAAATTGCTTGGTCTTTTGAGAATTTCAAAGTTGTGTACATTCGTAGCGGAAGCCGTATTGTCTTTTTTGCTGACTCGTATCTTACAATTGGTTGCAAACTCGTTGGGGACTGACCAAGTATAAGAACGTACATTACTTGGTATATCTTCCGCAATACTTGACCATGTTTGCCCTCCATCATTGGAGTATTCTAAATTAAAAGACGATTGATTATTGAAATCTGCTTCCCACTGTATCAACTCTGTAGAATTGGGTATAAATGCTTCGTCTCCAATAGGATAAGTCAAATTCACCCCTTCATAAACAAAATCATACGTTATATGAAAATTTTGTACACCCATTGGTATTTGATAACCTCTTACTTCAATCTCATGGTTTCCAGCAAGAGGAAAATCAATTGTTACCTGTTCTATGTTATTGAGTCTATCAAAACCTCTTTCGGATGCTTCCATCACCTCACTCGGTGATGCATCTAAGATCCAAGGACGATAAGAAATATTGTTTGGAGCAATGACTCTCAAATCTAAATCATTGACCAATACTTGGGAAGTAACCACCTCGGCCTCTACATCGTGCCAATAAAGCATCACCTTGAGTTGAGCTACGTTTTCAGGAATTTCTATCGTAAAATTTTCATAAGAAGCATGATTTATATTGCCCTCAAAATATTGTTTATTGCTAATGGCATCGGCTGCACGCTTTGCATTAATCAAACCAAAACCATAAGTATAATCAGGACCTTTGGTACCCAAATCTTCGGCCGTATTACAAGCAATGGCTTTCATCAAAGCCCCTTTGGGGTTTTGTTGGTTGTTTTCATTGCGATAATGCTCGTACAATAAGGCCATCGTCCCTGCTACCGCTGGAGTTGCCATGCTTGTACCACTTAGTTCAAAATAATTAAATTCTCGACCTGTTGACTCTACATCTACTCCTACCCCACAAATTTCGGGTTTGATGCGTCCATCTGCAACTGGGCCACGACTCGACAAATTTGCAATTGTTCTGTTTTTATCAACGGCACCAACAGTCAATACATTTTTGGCTGCTCCATAGTAGCGAAGTACTGTTTTGTAGCCAGGCGGATAATTTCCACAAATGTCATTACCACTATTACCTGCTGCAAACAGATGAATCAACTGTTCGTTTTCTCGCAATTGTTTATCTAAGTTGATACTAGAATAATTATAACTGCCATTGGAAGCGCAGTCCGCACCAACTCCGTAGGAGTTGTTGGTGATGACCATTCCAAATTCTTGTACATACTCTTCAGTATTGTAAATGATATTGGTTGTTTTTTGAATCAAAAGTTCCGCCTTAGGAGCAATCCCTGCTGTAAGGGGATCTAGATTACCTGCCCCAGCAATTGTACCTGATACATGGTCGCCATGCGCACCATAGGAGCTATAAGTACCATCGGCTTGATTGTGTACTCTACAATTAAAATCTATATGCGCTCCTAATTCACCACCATCACCTACACCAACTACAACTCCTTCGCCTAGCAGGTTTAAACCATTCGCCATATTGGATTGTAAAATATTGGCTTTTTGAACGGCTCGATTTTCATAGTTTAATCGTTGAACTGTAGGTTCTGTTTCTTGTATCCATCGTATATTAGGGTGCTGGGCTAGATTTGTAATTTGGTTAGCATCCAAGCGAATCGCTTGGATGGTGTGTTGGGCATTTATAATTTGTAATAATTCAATATCATATTTTTTACAAAGCTGTTGCCAATCATTGTGAACAAAAGGCTTATTGAGTCCTAAAACTAGGTCTATCTTTTTAGTATTTTTTGAGTCATCAGAAAAATTTTGTTCTCTGATAGTTTTTGTCAATTTTGACTTGGCATCTACCTCAGCTATTGTTTTGACTTCAAGATTGTATAGTTTTTCTAAGTCAAAACCAGTAGGAATAGCTGCTAGATAGCTTTGATTGCCCTGATAGGCCAATAGCTCAATATTATTTATGGAGAGCGTTTCTAAAATATGATAGTCAGGAATATCCTGAAAAGATAAGATTAAAAAATAGCTGTCAGCATAGCTACTACGTTCTACTTGTATAGCGGAAAGAATTTCTTTATTAGAGTGTTCTACTTGTCCGTATATCGAACCAGTAAGCAAGGTGGCATATAGCAATAGCCCCACCAGACGTGTAGTAGTGTTTCTCATAATGAATACTTTTTGGCACAACCAAAATGCCTATCAAAACATTTTATACTTCGCATTAGGGGGGCTAGAACAATGCTAGTACATTGAAAAAATATTTTCTTTTATAGTATTTGATAAAATGGTTGAACATTGTGCGGCTAAGATGTAATCTTAGCCTTTTGTAGGGGAGGTATTTTAAGTCAAAAAAATTTAGACTTTTACAACTAGATTGTTTGGTTAGACAATCTCATCAAAATCAGTTTATGCCCTTAGGCAATGATTTATCAAATGCAATAGTTGGCAAAAGCAAAAATTTACTGTTTCGCTTGACTTATATTATTGTTGTAGAAATAAAGGGATTCTTGTTTGTAAGTAATATTTTCGTAATTGTTTATAACAAATTACAGCCCAAAAACAATACATTTACTTAGAAGTGATTTTTCTTTGTGACAAGCTAAGGATAAAATGGATAACAGCATTTTTTTTGTAAAAATGCTGTTTAGAAGATAAAAAATTGCTTTTGAGGCTATAAAAGGAAGGTCAGTTTGATAAGTACTTTTTTGAATTATAAAAAACCATATATAAACAAAATATTCCCGTGACATTTTCAAGGTATTTTTTTCGTGGAAATACTTTGTTTTAAATATGTTAAAATGGGTTTTGAAAGTGTGGATTGCTCAAATACGTAGTATCTGAAAGCATTTTGAGAAAGGCAATAATATCTTGTTTTTGTACTTCGCTAAGTCCAATTTCTTTGATGAGAGGGTCTGTATTTATAAAGTTATGACCGCCCGAATTGTAGTGATCCATAACTTCTTCGAGGGTCTCAAAACGACCATCGTGCATATAAGGTGCTGTAAACTCAATGTTGCGCAGGCTTGGCGCACGAAACTTTCCTATATCTAATTGTGCGCCTGTAACTGCTCCAAGACCTACATCAGCAAAATCTTCGTAGGTACTTACTGAATCAATTCCATTATTAAAATAGTCATTGGTCGTAAAAAGCGGCATATTGTGGCAATGCCCACATTCTGCTTCTACAAATGCTCCTGCATAAGCATCGTCAAAAAACATAATATAACCATTGTATTCATCATCTTCAATAATCACAGAAGGGTCGTTTTGGTAAAAAATCTTATCAAACTTAGAGTTGGCACTTATGAGCGTGCGCTCATATTGGGCGATGGCTTTGACAGCCAATTCTTTGGTGATTTCATCCGAATTTTCAATACCAAAGGCTTTTCTAAACCATTCTTGATAAAAGGGCGAATTTTGAAATTTGCTTACTACATTGGGCCAGTCTTCATGTAGCTCTATTGGGTCTTCTATAGGTAGTAAGGCTTGTTCTTCGAGCGTAGCTACTCGGCCATCCCAAAATAATCCTTTGTTGAAAAAACCAATATTGAGCAAGCTCATGGAGCTTCTTTTTCCTGCAATACCTGCTACTCCTGTACTGACAGCCTGATTGTCGGTAAAGCCTGCTTCTGGCAAGTGGCAAGAAGCGCATGACATGGTACTGTCAGCAGATAAAATAGGGTCAAAAAATAAAAAATGTCCCAATTGTACGCCATCTACAGTTAAGGGATTATCAGAGGGAATTTCCATTTGGGGAAATCCTGCTGGAATTTGTAAATCATAATCCTGTGGAGTATAAGATATAGCAGTCAAATCCGTACCTGATGCTAGAACAGGCGGCTGCATTTCATCGTCCATGCAAGCACTTATGCCGATAAGTACAGAGAAGAATATCGCTTTAAAGAAAGATGATTTGCTCATTTATTATTTATTGAAGCGCAACTGCATTTTCAAAGTTATCCATCACATAAGACATCAAATCAAGTTCGTTGTGTACGGCACTATTCGTTTCAATATCCATAAAATCTGTGCTGGAACGAGCCAAGAGTTTATAAAAATCTATTTCGATGGAAGGTAAATCTTGATTTTCAGTAGAAATACTAATAGCTTGGCTGAGTTTTATGGAACGATAGAATTGATCCGAACCAATATGATAAACAAAGCCTAGGTCAAAACTCCCGTTTTGACTGGGGTCTGCTTTTCCTTCAATTTTAGTAAAAATATAACTGTCCCATGCCGACCAATAATCGGCTGTTTCGCCTAATGGGTGAGAACTCGAATAGTCAGAAGGTTCGGTATTATTCAAATCAGGTGCTACTCCTACACCAAATTCTATCGCAACATATTCTCCTTCGGGGATTGAGGAAAAACCAAGGTCTAAGCCTTGACTAGCCATGGCTTCATTGCCATTGACATTGGTGAAATTTACTACTTCTACCTCTGCTAGCTCAACTTGCTGTCCATCTTCTTGAATCAAAACAATATTAGATAGATAAAACTTTAGTTGTGTAAAGAAAATTGGCAAGTCATTTTCGTAAGTATAAGTATTACCAATGACCAGCGGTTGGCCATTGTAGGTAGCCTTTAAGTTTATGCTAGCATCAAAAGAATCTACGATTTGTATATCGTCATCAGAGCTACAAGATGGTAGTATCATAAAAAGAGATACTATAAAAAAAGGTAATAATTGCTTCATATTATAATGTGTTGTATAGCATACATAATGCCTTCTTACAAAGATAAAATCTTCGTTGATTATAACGTAAAGAACACAAGAATTGTATAATTGTTGTAGAAGCTATTGGCTGGAATGCAAAGCGTTATACATTGTGGAAGCAAAAAAAAGAGTAGATTACTGGCTAATCTGTGAAGCTGTTCTAAAATTATTGACAAAAAACTGCATAATGTCAATATTTTCGTAGATGATATTATCTGACTCGATATCAATACATTCTTCGAGGTCGTTGACAAAGAGTTTATTCAAATCAATATCTATATTGATTTTAGATGGTGCATTTTCTTCTAAAGTGATAGAATGTTCAAACACAATATCTCGGTAAACTGCATCCGAGGCTATTTCATATATCAAACTATGATTGAATTCTTCATCGTTGTTGAGGTCTGCACTTCCACCTATTTTTGCAAAAACATAACTGTCCCAACTCGGACGGTAATTGCTGGGGTCAAATAAAGGGTGCGTATTGCCATAATCTTCAGGCTTGGTACGGTTCAAATCAGCAATAACCCCTAGACCAAATTTTATACCTGTATAATTACCTATTGGCAAATCATAAAAATCAAACGTTAGACCTTGCAAGGCAGATAGCGAATCTTGATTCGCTTCAGCAAAGTCAATCAATCGAATATCCGATACTAGAGTAGCATTATCTTCCTCCTGCACTAGAGAAATATAAGAAATAAAAAATTGAAACTGCGAAAATTGTACTTTAAAGTCTTCTTTGTATGGATAGACTTTGTCAAAGATAAGGGGTGTACCATCATAGCTTGATGTAAAGCCTAATGACAGATCAGTGGTAGGGCTAATGCCTTGACCAATATCATCTTCACAACTTAATGTGGTAACTAAGAATAGAAAAAAGATTATGTATGTAGTCAATCTCATGTAATACGATCTAATTCTGGCACTATTGATTCTAATTATTCATCAATAGCATCAATCCTTTTAGCAGTTCAAACAAGAAAAGTTGAAGGAATAAATCTTATTCTTTTAACTCAAAAATATGTATTGTATTTTGTTTGATGCTATTTAGGATTTCTTCATCCGTATCAGTAGCAAAATTTATGCCTGTAAACCAATCCAGATAGTTAATACGTAAATTTATTGTGAGATTTTCGTCAAAATACACTCGTTGAGGAGAAATGAAGGGTAAAACAACATCAAAGGCTTCATTTATTGAATAGCTTGTACCTTTGGAATTGGGCGCAAGGTCTTTGCGGATACGCATTTGATTGAATACAAAACCATCTGTAGAGCTGATGTATAAAGAGTCTTCCCCTGAGCTACTCAGGAGATGGTCTTCGGGCAAAGTCTCATAAACAATATCATTCCAAGGGTTTGCCAATCCGACCGTAAAGGCTAAAGCATCAACTTGTAGTGTATCAAAAGAATCAAAGGGTTCAAATGTTCCTACTGTATAATTAAATTGAGATTCTTTAACCAAAATCACATTGTCGGTAAGCACGACAGTAGAAGTGCTTGCTCCGTCATAAATCTGTATTTGTAAGGAATCTTGTACACTATAACTTTGGCCATTGGAGTCAACCACTCGTATATTGGACAAATAAAATCGTACATCACTCACCGAAAAATAGCTTACTGGATTGGCATCAACTCGTAATGGATCATCCAAATCAAAATTGAGACTGGTATCGCTTTCTAGTTTGTGGTCAATGGAGAGTACAAACTGTGTATATGCACAACAGCAAATCTCGTCGGGGTCATCACAGCAGCTTTCATCTGCTGTGACATTGTAATTGGTGGCAAAAACGTCTAAGCATCCCGACTCGGGCTCGGCACAATTGGAATGTAAAATTAGGAGTATAAAACAAAGAAATAATAAATAGCTATTGATTTTCGATAGCAGGTAGCAGATTTGAGGCTTTCGATTTTCAATACTATTCTCCTTTTTCACGAAGGGCCTTCTCATATTCTTTTAATGAACGTTTTACAAATTGCTTGACTTGTGACGAAAATTCCTTGTTCAAAATCCAATGATAGTATTGTCGGTCTTTATACAATGTTTCAGCTACGGGCTGACCTGCATACTTCCCAAAGTTAAAAACAGCAATGCCTTCGGCATTGTATTTTAGGCGTTGCGTTCCGTCAATCGTGTTCAAGTCATTGGTAAATTGATGCAAAACATCCATATCATTGACCACAGGATTTTCGGTAACATTGCCATCCTTATCTTCATAAACAGCTCCTTCGTAATGCTTCAGTTGGCCTTTCAATACATCTACCGTAGCTCGTACATCTGCAAGGGCATCGTGGGCATTTTCGATTTTATTACCTGTATAAAATTTGAGGGCTGCACCTAGTGTACGAGGCTCCATTTTATAAAAAATACGCTGTACATCAATCGTTCTCCGTTTCGAAATATCAAACTCAATCCCAACTCTCGCAAACTCCTCCATCAAAAGAGGCAAATCAAAGCGATTGGAGTTGTATCCAGCCATATCGGAATTGCCAATAAAATCAAATAACTGCTGTGCAACTTGCTGAAAAGTCGGTTTATTCGCCACATCCTTAGGCGCAATTCCATGTACGGCGTAAGCCTCTGCCGAAATCGGAATCCCTGGATTCACCAACATATTCAATTCCTCTGGTTCACCTCCTTTTTTAGGATATTTTATCATGGCCAACTGTACAATTCTGTCTCGAATCACATTCAATCCAGTTGATTCTATATCAAAAAATATAAGGTCTCTATTTAAGTTAAATTGCATAAATTTTCGTATTCACGTGTTCACGTGTTCGCGTATTCATGTTCAAACTTGAACACGTAGATACGTGAACACGTGAGCACTACTTTAAATATTGCTTCATTCCACTACTCATGACGGTTTCCATTTCGCCCTTTTCGTTGGCAAAGATAAGATAGCTTTCGAGATTTGGTAATGATTCCGTCAATTCTAATGCTTTTTGGTAGCCCATCGTCATAAATGCGGTTGCATAAGCATCGGCTGTCATACAGTCGGGTGCAAGAACGGAAGCACTCAGGGTCGTATTCATTTCAGGAAAACCCGTTTTAGGATTGATGGTATGTCCATATTTTTTGCCATTTACTTCGTGGTAGTTTCTATAATTACCAGAAGTTGCAATGGCATTATTGGAGAGTTCAACAACCGAAAAGATGGCTTGAGTCGAGGCTGTTTCTTCGGGCGTATTGATACCAATTCGCCACTTCTTGCCCTTAGCATTTTGGCCTTTAGCCAAAGTTTCACCACCAATTTCTACAAAATAGTTTTGTACTTTTTTTTCTTCTAGCAATTTTCCAATCGCATCTACGCCATAGCCTTTAGCCAAGGCACTAAAATCGAGTTGAGATTTAGGATTTTCTTTAACAACTGAAACGGTATTTTCTTCTTCCGAAAAACGAATGCTCACCTTATCAAAACCAACCGTTTTGAGCAATTCTGATACTTTTTGGGAATCCACAGCCGTGACTTTGCGCTTGGGCGTATAACCGAAACCCCAATAATTGACCAATGGCATAACTGTTGGGTCAAATGCACCTTGGGTTTTATCGTATATTTTTTGGGCAGCCTCAAAATTGGTTCTAAAATGAGTATTGGTTTGAAAACGATTTCGAGTATTTTGCAAAACCAAAATACCATCGGATTGATTGAATTGAGAGATAAAAGAGGTGTCAATATAGGTAGAAACTTCTTGGTTGATTTGGATTAAAAGTTGGTCAATTTCTTGTTGAACTTTTTGGGGCAAATCACCTTGATACGTAATATTGTAAGTCGTTCCCATTGTCTTACCTGAGAGCTTGTGGTAATTAGAGCTTGGGCGCACAGCGGTAGCTGTGCCCTGCGTTTGGCTTGGATTTTCTAGTTGACAAGCCATTGCAGTTATCAAACTTATAACAATAAATAAAAAAGATATTCTCATCATTCTAATTCAAGAACTAGGTTTTGGGTAATCCTAATATATAATAGCCTAGATTTTTTCCATCTTCTTTTTGGGCAGTCGCCATTTCCCAAGTATAAGAATCATCTTTTTTCGGTAAAAGATGGTTCTTGATATCATCAAAAGTGTACATTCTTCGCATAGAAGCCTGCCCATCCCAAGCATAAAATAAAGGAACAACAGGAATCAAATAAGTAAACAAAATATCCTTCCAATTCAGTGGTTTGGCGAATGGCAAAAACAACAACGCTGATATGGCAACGAGCAGAAGTCCTAAGGGCAAAAATAAAAACCAAACGAAAGTTGGTATTTTATTTTCGGCAATTTCATAAATCAATAAAGGCTGCTTGTTTTCTTGTGCTGTTGCTAGTATTTTTCTTGCTGTATCGGGTGGCATGTGATGAAAACTATTGACCATCGTTTTGATTCCCTCGGGTGCTTTGGATAAATTGGAGGCATCTAAAGAATCACTACTGTAAAATATCTTCTTACCCTCTTGCTGCTGATTAAACTGCTTAACAAACTCCTGATTGGGATGCAAATCAGTTAGCAACAAATCAATTGGTTTGTCTTTAGATTGTGCATTCAAATGCTGTACAACTGTCGGCATGATTCCTCCAGAGCCAGCACCCAAATCAACAATTTTTGAATATGGACTTTTTTCTCGAATTTGTAGTAGCAAATTAGCAATTACCTCTTTCGTTCCCATGACTCGATGCAATACAGCAATAATTTTGGTCATGGTAGAACGAAAAGTACTTGGAAACCAATCAAAATCTTCAAATTCAAAAAGCTGTATTCGTTTCATTATTGGTTTTTATTAAAAAACTCTTTTACAATTTTATTCACAATGAAAGTTCTAAAATCAAAATCACCCTCCCACTCCTTGCATCAAATAGGCACAAATAATCGCCCCATAAGTTCCAAGGGCATAACCTAATACCGCCATCAATACCCCAACGGGTGCTAAAGAAGGACTAAATGCTGAAGCGACGATAGGAGCTGAAGCCGCACCGCCAATATTCGCCTGACTGCCAACCGCCACAAAAAAGAAAGGTGCTTTGATAATTTTAGCGGTCAACATCAAAATGATAACATGTACCAACATCCAAATTATACCAATTGCAAACAAGCCTAAATTACTCAAAACTTCTCCGAGATTCATTTTCATACCTATAGTAGCAACCAAGATATAAATAAACATCGAACCCCAGCGAGATGCTCCTACGCCTTCATATTTTCGGAATTTGGTAAAAGATAATACTAAACCTATTGTCGTAGAAAAAACGATAAGCCAAAAGAAATGCGACATCAAGGAGTTCAGGCGCATACTTTCTAAGCTTTCTCTAAAATTCTTCATAAAAGGAGTCATAACATCTGCCCCCCAATGCGACAAAGCAACGCCTCCAAAAGCAATTGCTCCAACAATAAACATCGTGGTCGTAGTAGGCATAGTGGATACACTTGCTCGATAATCGCTAATTCGTTTTTTCAAATCTTCGATGGCCGAGGAGTCGGCTTTCAGCCAATTATCCATTCGACCCGATATGCTTGCGCCGTATAACAAGAATCCCATCCAGATATTAGCTACCACCACATCAACAATAATCATGGTCGCAAAGAGGTTATCTCCTACTTCAAATATTTCTTTCATTGCGGTTTGGTTGGCTCCGCCGCCAATCCAACTTCCTGCTACAGTCGAGAGTCCTCGCCACAATTCGTCCGAAGATACTGGTATCAAATCAGGTGCAAGCGTCGAACAAACCAACAATGCAATTGGTCCACCAATGATAATACCCAAAGTGGCCGCAAAAAACATAATCAATGCTTTTGGCCCGAGGTTTAATACTCCTTTGAGGTCAATTCCCAAACAAAGTAAAATCAAACTAGCAGGTAATAAATAGCGAGAAGCCACATAATACAACTGAGAATGCCCTTGATGAGCTTTGTACTCGGCGGCAGGCACACCAGCATCGTTAAGCAATTTGGTGATTTCGTCGTAACTCAATCCACCTAAGTTTAGGTTGTATTGTGTTGCCAAATCCAATATGCCTTCATTGTACCAATGTGGTGCTATCAGACCAAGCGGCCAATTGAGCAAAGCAGGTAAAAAATAGCAAAGTAATAAGGAAGGTACATAAGTATAAAATCGTTTCCATCCTTTGGAATCCAAATGTGAAGTATGGAAAATCAATGCCAATACGACCATTAGTAGTCCAAACACGATCGCATCATTGGTAAAAACGGGAGCCATTTCGTTTGTTTTGTATTCGTAAAAGTACTAAGGTAAACTTTTTCGCCACAAGTACGCAGCGTTGCAAGCATACTTTTTAAGCCAACTCTTTTTTTCGTCCTTTTACATCTTCAAAAGATTCGTCGTATTGAGGAGCCATCGTTCCCATTATTCTATCCCAAAAAGTAAAATACAAACCATAACTATTGTCAAAATGCTTATGATGCAAATTGTGGTGTACGCTTGTATTGATCCACTTTCCGAACCAATGTTTGTGAAAATTTTTAGGATAAATTTCGTAGCCACAATGTCCATAGACATTGTAAAAGATTTGGAACAAAAAGAAAAATCCAAAAGCCGAAATATGCAAAGGCAAAGCAAAGGCAAATATCACAATAATCGCCGTTTCAAAAACAGCTTCTATCGGATGAAAGGAATAGGCCGCCCAAGGACTCGGATTTGTAGATTTATGGTGAACCAAATGGGCGTACTTAAATATTTTGGGATGGTGCAACATACGGTGCATCCAATAAAAATACGTGTCATGTAAAATAAACATTATTGGAAAACACAAGACATAATACCAAATCGGCATTGCCGAAAAATCTCTATAAATCTGAGAGTAAGGCGTCAAAGGACTTCTAAAAATTACGACCGCAAACAAAGCAAAAATAACAACTGTAAATGCAGAATAACTCACTTCTCGAATGTAATCTCTGTTTTGAGGAAATTTGGCTTGTATTTTTTTATAAGTCCAACGTTTCCCAAAAATCACATAAAAAATCAAAAAAAAGAGACTTGCGGCTATCAAGTAGCGAACAAAAATCACTTGATAACTGCGTACAAAAAAATCAAAATACTGTTCCATAAAGAATTGCTTTATTTCTTACAAAGGTCTTCAAAATTTTACTCGAAAGCTAGTTCCCTGAAGAAAAAAGAAATTCGTAGTTTTGCTAAACATTACGTGTCTATGTAACACAAACACACAAATATCTACCTGTCGTTAGACAGGCATAGACACCTAAACACGAAAGTTAAATGGAAGAACACAAAAAATTTATGCAAGAAGCCATTCGGCTATCGCGCGAAGGAATGCAAAGCGACCAGGGCGGCCCTTTTGGTTGTGTGATTGTAAAAGATGGAGAAATTATTGGTCGTGGAAACAATAAAGTTTCCTCCACCAACGACCCCACAGCTCACGCTGAGGTCGTTGCCATCCGAGATGCTTGTAAAAACATTGGTCATTTTCAGTTAGATGATTGTATTGTTTATACGTCTTGCGAACCTTGCCCGATGTGCTTGGGGGCAATTTATTGGGCGCGCCCAAAGAAAATTTTCTTTGCTTGTTCTCGCAACGACGCTGCCGATATTGATTTTGACGATGACTTTATTTATAAAGAAATCGAAATGCCCGTAGGCAATAGAAGCATTCCTTCGGAGCAAATTTCACAAAAAGAAGCGGTTGAAGTTTTTAAAGAATGGAAAGCCAAAACAGATCGTATTGAATACTAAAACCAAACCTAATGGAAAACCTCGATAAAGTACTAGAAGAAATTCAAAGCCTCGAACGTGCCGAAAAACAACTCGCCAAAGTCAATCAAGAGTTGGACAAAGAATACCGCAAACTCGAACAACTCCAAAAAGTGGTGGACAAAGAATATGAGGACGTTCAAAAACTCGAAAAACTCAGTATGAAGGGTTTGTTCTACAAAGTCTTGGGCGACAAAGAAGCTCAAATGGAACAAGAACGCCAAGAGTACCTTCAGGCTTTCCTAAAATATAAGGAGTATAAAAAATCGCTCGAATTGCTCGAATTTGAAAAAAAAGTGCTTGAAGACAAACTCGCTAAAGAAGGCGATATTCAAAAACGCAAAACGACCATCCTCAAACAAGTTGAGCAACAACACATCCAGTCAGACACAGCAGTTGGGCGACAACTCGCTCGTATGGAGCAGCAAATCATTGACAATGTTTACATCAAACGTGAAGTCAATGAGGCACTCATTGTCGGAGCAAAAGCAAGTGATATTCTCAAACGTATGTTCTCTGTCATGCAAACGGCCAGCAATTGGGGAACTTGGGACATGATGGGCGGCAAATCAACCGCTTCTTATCTCAAACATTCTAACATCGACAAAGCCAAGGATTTGGCTTTATCGGCCAAACATATCCTTTCGCAATACGAACGAGAACTAGAAGATGTGTATGGCAAAGACCGCATTCAGCTCAACCTCAATTTGGATTCGTTTCATCAATTTACCGACATCTTTTTTGATAATTTGATAACGGATTGGATTATCCAACGCAAAATTCAAAATGCTCTCATGAGCATTCGCTCCGTCAATGACAAAGTCACTCGTATTCAAAGTTCCCTCAAAGCAGAATTGAACAAACTCGATAAGAATATCACTTATTTAGAAGAACAAAAGAAAGAGTTGATTTTAAACAAATAGTGACTATCGCATAGTAGAGCATCGAATTTTTCTAAATTCATGATTTGATATTCATTATTCCTTATTCATCTCCTCCCCTTTCGGGCGTTGGATGATAGTACTAACCGTGAGAATCACCGCTTCAACGCGGCGATTTTGCGCACGCAATTCTTCGGTAGAATTATCATTTACAGGTTGCGAGCCTCCAAAACCAACCGCTTCTAAACGTACAGGTTTAACGAATTTTTTATAAACCAAATATTCCTTAATGGCTTCGGCACGAGCCTTTGAAAGTGCTAATAATTCTTCCTCTTTTCCTTGATTATCGGTATGTCCTTCTATGATGACATAGTAGCGTTTGTGCTCTTTGAGATAAGCTGCCAACTCGTCAATAGCAGGATAAGATTTCTCTAAAATAACAGCTTTAGAACGCTCAAAATAAATGGGCTTTAAATTGAGGCGCGTCCCCGCCTCAATCGGACTTAAAGGCAAATCGAGACGATAATCTTTAAAATATAAATAGTTTGCATTAAACTCAATCGAGCGTTTTTCACCAATATGGTCGTCTTTTTCAGCAATCAAATCATAGACAAATCCTTTGGGGAGTTCTATCTCGAAAGTGCCATCTTCAGAAACATAAATTTCTTCCGTATAAGGACTATTTTCTCGACTCCGTTTGATAATTGTATTTTCTATCGCCTCTTCATTTTTCGGATTAAAAACCCGACCAATGACTGTAACCGTTTCTTTAACAGGTTTGACCGTCCGAACTCTAAAAATATCGCTCGACCCATCTCTCGTCGAACTAAAATATAAATAACCATTATATACATTAAAATAGGGTTGGCTATCATCTGCTTCGGAGTTGATAGGCGCAGGTAAGAGTTCGGGTTTAGACCAATTTTTCCAAGTATTGTCTAAGCGTTTAGACATATAAATGTCATTTCCGCCCATGCCTTTTTTCCGATTCGATGAAAAATATAAGGTTTGATTATCTACTGTCAAAAATGGAGTTGTCTCTCTAAATTTAGTATTAATGTCTTTACCGATATTTTGGGGTTTGCTAAAACTCACTCCGTGCGTTCGAAAACTAACGTACAAATCATTGCTACCTTTGCCTTCTTTGCTATCCATTGTCAATATCAAAATATTGCCATCGTTGCTCATGGTAAGGCCAACATCTGTCCCGATGTTGTCATAGCCTTCTATCAAAATTGGCGTGGGTTCCGACCAATGATGCTGACCAATTTTATTGGAAAATGAAAAACCTTTTCGCATTCCGCCATCGGGTTCAAATTGGTTGATAACAATAACCGATTTTTCTTCGGGTGGCATGGCACAAACACTATTCGGCAAGGCATTGTTGAGTGGAAAAGGCGGATGATTGATGATACTAAACTCCTCTCCATACGAACGAGCTATCCAAATATCTTGATTAAACTCTGAACCTTCGGGATTTCTAATGATTGGATAACCTGCAATTTCGGTATAAATATCGGCCAATCGTTCCTTATAGGCACTGGGCGAAAGTGTTTTGCTTATATCAAGGCCTCCATCCATCAAAGTCCGTTCAAAGATCGGACTTCCTACACGCGTAAAACACAAAGTCCGGCCGTCACGACTCAATACGGGCGTAATCTCGTCGTACTCGGTATTGATTTTTCCGTTCAATTTTTCGAGTTGATAGAGTTTTTGGGCATTTGTAAAATGGCTCAAAAAAATACCAATCAATATAAAAGTGATTCTCTTCATTACAATCTTTAGTTTAACCACAGAGTTACACTAAGTTTCACAAAGTTTTCTCTAATTATTACAATTATCGCCCCGCATAAATCAAAAATATTGCAGGTCGCTTATGCAAATCTGGAATGGTTGTTTGCTTCCATTCTTTGACGCTTTTGGTTTGAATATATTGCGTCGGCAAAGTTAAATCACAAGCAATACAAAATTGTGTTTTAGGGGATAAAACTTGCAAAGCTGTCTCCACAAATCCCATATTTCGATAAGGTGTTTCTATCATAATTTGAGTTTGACTCAAACGAGCAGATAATTGTTCTAATCGTTTTAACTCTTTACTCAATTCGGGTCGTTTGGGCGAAAGATAGCCATTGAAACAAAATTGCTGTCCATTCATCCCCGATGCCATCAATGCCAAAAAAATGGAAGAAGGTCCTACCAAAGGTATGACCTCTACGCCTTTTTGATGAGCCAGTTGCACAATTGCTGCTCCAGGATCTGCAATTCCAGGGCAACCTGCTTCCGACATCAAACCAATGTTTTTACCATTCAAAGCATCGTTTAAAAAACCTTTCATTTCATGTTCATCTGTTCGCTTATTCAATTCATAAAAATGTAGTTCACTAAAAGGCTTTGTAGGATTAGTTGTTTTGATAAAATGTCGGGCAGTCTTGGCACGTTCGGCTATAAATACATCCAAACTATGTAAAACCTCAATCACATAAGGAGGAATGGCGTGGCCACCACTTTCGCCAAGTGGTGTAGGGATAAGGTATAGTTTTCCTTTTGTTTTTGACATACAAATTCTATAAATAATTGCATTTAGCTTTACTAAACTAATCCTGACAAAAAGCTACCCGCAAGTTTAGGAAAGCAGCCAAAATAAGCATTTTATGTTTTCCTAAACCTGTCCGACCAGCCAGGCGGGCTTGTAGGCGGAATAAAAGATTTGCTAAGTTTAGTAAAACTATTCTTTTATCTTCTACAAA
>JAHDEQ010000056.1:0-1966 GCA_020628755.1 Saprospiraceae bacterium | reverse complement strand
GGCGGAATAAAAGATTTGCTAAGTTTAGTAAAACTATTCTTTTATCTTCTACAAAGATGCACTTTTGTAGTGAACTCTAAATAAGTATTTTGGTATATTTGTGCTTTCTTATGATGCACGCCACCACATATAACATAAAGCTCCCTCAATTTGAGGGACCATTTGACCTCTTGCTCTTTTTCATCGAACGAGATGAATTGGATATTCATGATATTCCAATTGCTAAAATCACCGATGAGTTTTTGGCATATATTCGTCAAATGGAGGCCTTGAATATTGATTTGGCAAGCGAATTTATTTTAGTGGCGGCGACCTTGATGCGTATCAAAGCCAAAATGTTGATACCAAGAAAAGAACTGGATGAAGAAGGCAATGAAATTGACCCGCGCGAGGAATTGGTACAACGCCTCCTAGAGTACAAACGCTACAAAAGTGTACTCGAAGAAATGCGAGAATTGGAAGAAAATCGCTCTGTCCGAGAAGGACGAGGCAACACTTCTAAAGAACTCCAAAAAATTGCGACCAAGGCTTTGGTTGATATTGAGTTGGAGTCAGTCACTTTGTTCAAATTACTTAAAACCTTTGAGCGTATTGTGGCACGTTATGAAGACCGTGTCAATACCAAAGTCGTTCATAAGGTTTATCGTTACAGTTATACGATTCAAGACCAACAAATTTATTTGCTCAAAAAAGTGAAGTTGGGTCAGCGTAGTAGTTTTGAACAAATTTTTGGTTATTGTAAAAATCGAATTCATGCCATCGTCACATTCCTAGCTTTGCTAGAATTGCTTAACATGCAAAAACTCAAAGTGACACAAGGTTTGGGCATCAATAATTTTTGGCTTGAAGTCCCTAATCCTGATGATGAACTAGAAGACTTGCCCGAAGAAGAATTTCAAGATAAAACAGAAGAAGAATAAATTTTGTATTTGTGTATCTATGTGTTTGTGTGCGTGTGTGAGTTCTCAAACACATAGACACGTAAACACTCAAACACAATCTACATGAAAAAAATCTCCATCCACTCCGACATCGCAAAAGCCTCTACGCTACCTGCCTCTTTTTATAGAAGTGCTGAACGATTTGAAGAAGTCAAAGAAAAGATATTTGCCCGAACTTGGATTTGGATTGGCGATGCTGATATACTGAACGAAGAACAAAATATTTATCCCTTTACTTTTTTAGAAGGGGTTTTGAATGAACCTTTGGTTTTTACGAGAAATAAAGAAAATCAAGTGCATTGTTTGTCCAATGTTTGTACACACCGAGGCAAAATCATTGCGGAACAGCCTGCCAAGGGCAGGTTGTTGACTTGTGGTTATCACGGACGCTGTTTCAATATTAATGGACAATTCAAGCGAATGCCTGAGTTTAAAGAAGTCGAAAACTTCCCTTCGGCAGCTGATCATTTGACCAAAATTCCTTTTAGCAAATGGCTGGGAATGTATTTTGTATCACTTAATCCTTTGGCAAGTTTAGGCTACATGACACGACCGATTATGGAGCGATTGTCTTTTTTGCCTTTGGACGAAATGACTTTCGATGCGAGTACTTCTAAAGACTATTTTGTGGATGCGAATTGGGCTTTGTATTGCGATAATTATTTGGAGGGATTTCATGTGCCTTTTGTTCATCCAGGTTTAAATGCCGCTTTGGAATTTGATAAATATGATTATGAAATTTTTCCGTATTGCAATTTGCAATTTAGTATTGGAAAAGAAGATGAACCTTGTTTTGATATTCCCGAAGGACATCAGGATTATGGGCAGCGTGTGTATGCTTACTACTATTGGTTGTTTCCGAATTTAATGTTGAATTTTTATCCCTGGGGACTTTCTTTAAATGTTGTAACGCCGCTAAGCCACAACAAAACGAAAATCAGCTTTCGTTCTTATTTATTTCCAAACACTCCTTTTTCGCCTAATGATAATCGCCTCGACGATACCGAATTAGAAGACGAAGAAGT
>JAHDEQ010000055.1:18752-21181 GCA_020628755.1 Saprospiraceae bacterium | reverse complement strand
TTTTTACACAGTGTACTTAATGTCATTTGATGGGTTTGAGATTTCTAAAATTTTAAAATTTTCTGCAGTGCAATTTGATTGTTTGTAGTATTCAATACTCTTATAAAGTACATGCCTGTCGGCAATGCACTTATATCTATAGTTAAGGGACTATTTGAACCTGTAAGGTCTTGATGAACCACTCCGTTTTGAGATATAATTTCAATGGTATAATTTTGAAAATCGCCTGATATAGTAAAGATGCCTTCATTCGGATTTGGAAAAAGTTGAAGGCAATTATCGTCTATAAGTAAATTAAAACTGACGGTTGGATCTAACTCCTGTCGAGTAACGATTGGTACATAACCAATTTCCATTCCTGCGGGTGGTGTGACAAGAAGATTTGGATCTAAACCCACTAATGTTCCTCCTGATGGATCAGCTAGATAATTATCTGTATGACTCCAGTTGGAATGAATCATTTCTACTCGTTGTTGCAAATTTTGGCGCATAGCCTGGGGCAAATTAGCATGAATAATAGCAGGTTGGTCAATAAAGCGATACCAATAATATGTCAGCCTTGTTCCATCGCTCACCGATACCGTAAAAGGGCCGGCAGCTGGGCCAGCAGGCCCAGGAGTGTTCCAAGGATTGCTTGTTCCAAAAAGATGACAATCAGGTTCTAAAGGCGTAATATAAGCCAATTCATTTCTAGGAGTAATCGGCGGAGCTTCTGCTAAAAGACCAGAAGAAGCGGGTACACTAGATTCTGCTACTGCATCCCATTCATTACTTTGATTGAGTTTATAATACTCTGGCATAATAAAGCTATTGTCCATTTCATTAATCACATTTGTATCCCATTCAAATAAACCTGCTTTACCATCCGCACTCATTTTGACACTTGAATAAGCAGATTGATTGATATCGGCATCAACTGTTGAGCCATCCATTCCATAAATAGCAGCATTGACGGGTTCAGGATTGGCATTATCTAAATCGAAATTTGTTTGAATAGTGCCAGAGGCTTGCAGTTCCGTTGGCGGAACTGCACCGCCATTAAACCAATTTTCAACAGCATTCCATTTAGCATCATAAGAATAAACGCTAATGTCTCTCAATAACTCAGAGCTATTCGCAGTTGTTTTTGGATACCTTGGAGGGATGATTCGAGCGTAGGTTTCTCCTACGTTATCTGTACCAATGAGGGCAGGAGAAGCCGAGTATTCTTGTGCAAAAGATAAATTAGGGTTGGAAGGTCTGCTGTCTAAGAAAAGACCTTCGTAAGAAGGGTCATTCAAAATCGTCGCTGCCCAAAACGTTGGAATAAAAAAGGCAACTGGCCCCTTAAAATTACTTGTATTCATAAATAAGGTCCAACATTGATTTCCTGTTGTCCAATCCACGCCATTTGTCACATCCATAGGGTCGGTCAAAGGTAGGGGATGATAGCCATAACCTAAAAATTCGCCATTAGAACCTTCTTCCATCATTAAACCATCAGGTGGCCAAAGTAGATTTGGCGATAATTGTGCAGCACCATATTTGCCAACAGCCGTACTCCAGTCTCGATGTCCATCAGGTAGATGGTCGGTACTGCCCGTACCTGGGCCATTAGCAGCAGCATCAAAGCTATGCGCCACACCGCCCATAATAAATTTGGGAATATCTGTACCAAATCGAGTATCGCCCCACCAACCTAATCCACCTTCGATGGTATTATAAAAATCGGCGGGCATATTCGGTGTTTCTTGTGGCGTAACCCAAGTTCCTACGCCCGATTGGTAATTTTCATAACCTGGATAAGCCCCGACCAAAGGCCATACTGCCGCATAAAAAGAATAGCCTGCACCAAAACTATTGTCCGATACAAAGTCTTTATAGAAATAATTGAAGCCATAGCCAGAAGCAGGAAATACATTCCCAGCATTACTCGAACCGAGTAATTCAATCGTCTTTAATCCAAATTCATGGCCAATACGTAAATAACTTTCTGCATTGTTGCGCCAATGATGCACGAAGTCTGGTTCTGGAGATTCATTGGCTTCTCGCCAAAAATCTCTCGTATCAGCATAATTTATTGTACTTAAACCGCCATTTTCAACCGCACTAATTTGTGCAGGAACGAGTATTGTTTGGAGACTTTGGACCCACGTATCAAAAGGATCAATGGTATTGCCACCATTGCCCGTCAATCCGACGACGATAGGTAAGTCAGGTACATTCAAATCCGTTCTAACATCATTGACTAAGTTGATTAAATTTTGTTCGTATTCATTGAGGTAAGCTGTTTCTTCAGCATCATTCCAACCTTGAAACCAACAAAAGCCTGCAATCTCAATATTTCCTCCTGTATATTGTGGAAATTCCGTACCGATATTATTGATAGCTGTGTTAATATCTGAAATCATTTGGGTATAAAAAGCACCAGTAGTGCCACCCGAACTTGG
>JAHDEQ010000055.1:0-18652 GCA_020628755.1 Saprospiraceae bacterium | reverse complement strand
CCGGTCCCATTTGAAATTCACTCGCCCCAAATCCGACATTGAGTTCGTCTGCCAATAGATGACCATCTTCGTGAGCATAGCGCACCCAAACATCGCTACGAGTTGCCCACGTTCCATCTGTATTTTGAATATGGTCGAACTCTCCATTATTGCCATTTGCCATAAAATGTGCTAATGTGCCATTGATACTTGCAGGTGCTACATCTCCATGTCCTTGAGCATTGGATTGACCTGCCAAGATGTAAACTTTTACATCTTGAGCGTAAGCTTGTTGTGAGGTTGTTACAAAAGTTATTGCTAAAAGAATAAGGTTAAAAAGGTACTGTTTCATAAGGAATACATTTTTCAAGAGGTTCGGAAATTGGGGTAAGTGGAGCATTATTTTATCATTATTGACAACCATCCGATGGAATGATGCAGAGTGTAGCACCAAGTTTTACTTCAAAGCCATTATCCATGAGGACTTCTGGTGCTGTAGCCGTTAATTCTTCTGTAGGATTGACTGTTACATTATCTAATTGAATAAAATTTCTAGCTCGATAAGCGGTGTTGTAATTTATAATATGATTTTGGACGAGTCGTTCATCAAAACAGCCATCAAACACTCTTGCGTGTCCAGCTGATGGAGCTGTACCATCATTGCCAAAGCCTCCCACAATAAAGGTGTGTCCGTCTCCACTTAAACTAACTGCCCCTCCAAAAATATCTAAACTAGCCTCTGCGTCTAAATCCATACCTTGCTGAATCCAAGCAGCACCATCCCAAGCAAAAACACGAGCATGACCTGCTAAAAATCCCGAACCTGTATTGGAACTTGCACCTGCTGATAGAATATTTCCATCGGCACTTAAGCTTATCGCATTTCCCCATGAGTCACCTACTTCTTCCCCGAGTATATCTACTCCTCGCTGCATCCAGTCTGATCCATCCCAATCAAAAACTCGAACGATACCCGTAGGAGCTTCGGGTGCACCAACTGCTAGTACATTTCCATTATCACTAAGGCTCACTGCATCGCCCATTTCATGGTCGGCAGCATCACCATTGATTGTGCTACCTCTTTGCATCCAAGTTGTACCATTCCATTCAAAAACTCGTACATGTCCAGCATCGTTACCATTTGTATCATCATTTCTAGCACCTGCTGCTACAATACTACCATCAGCACTAATACTAATAGAATGTCCAAATTCACTAGCATTGGCAACCCCATCAATATCGCTCCCTCGTTGTATCCAATTCGTGCCATTCCATTCAAAAACACGGATATGTCCTGAAGAACTGCCATTGCCATCATTGTTTGGTCCACCAGCCGCTACTACATTACCGTCAGAGCTAATACTAATTTCGTAGCCAAAAAAGTCGGGAAAATCAAAGGTAGTAATCAAATCACCTTCTCCTTCAAGGTCAGCACCTCTTCGCACCCAAGCTGCACCATTCCAGTCAAATACACGAACAACTCCAGAAGTAAGTCCAAGCGTATTGTTAGCTGTTAGCGCGCTAATAGCAACTGTATTTCCATCTGAGCTTAGACTAACAGAATGCCCCAGCCATTCGTCAGCCATATTTCCATCGATATCTAAGCCTCTTTGTATCCATGAGACACCATTCCAGTCAAAAATACGAGCATGACCAGCATTATTGCCATTGCCATCATTCTGATAGCCACCAATAGCGATTACGGTGCCATCTTCATTGGTACTGACAGTCCAACCATAAGTATCATCCCCAGCTTCTCCATCAAGGTCGATGCCGAGTTGAGTCCATTGAGAGAAAGCTATTGAAGGGATAAAAAATAGAAGTAGAGTCGAAAATAGTAGAAGATTTTTCATTGTTTAGATGTTTATTTAATGTACAAAAAGGTTTTTCAAAAGAAGTTCGGAAGGCGCGGTGCAGCCTTCCGAGGTGTTCTGACAAAATTCCAATTCAGTTTTCAAATGGTTCTTGATAGGTTATCAAGTGTGGTTTAAATATCTGTATATATTTGATAAAACTAGCACGTCTAAAGGTGAAAATGGCTGAACTTAGGGAATAAACGGCATTTTCACGCCTAGGCGTGAAGCAAAAAAGTGCTTTTTCACCCAAAAAAGAAGGGAAATTTGGAGGTGGAGTCAATTATTCGAAATCTTGATGGCTTCCATCAAGAGGGATATTTTCTTGTATTTAGATTCTTTAATGTCAAAAGAACTGTACATTCGTCGCAAAGAAGAACCTATTCCGTCAACAGTCATAAAGGCTTTTTCGGCAATACCTTTGTTAGAAATCACAGGATCATCCAAAAGAATATTCAAAACATTCCAATCGGTTTCATTGAGTTTGCGCTGTGTGGATTGTTCAATTTTGGAACGGTCAAGTTGGAACTTACTTGGGTACAAAGTAACTCCCTTTGGTTTTCTCTTTCGTTTAAGTCGTTCAATTTCTGAGAGTAGTTTTTCTTGTTCTTGTTTTTGAGCCAAGATTCTTTGACGTGCAACAAAACTAATAACGCCTATCAATAATAAACTTCCTAAAATAATCGCAAATACTCTTCTCAAATGTCGTAGTTGCAATTTGGTTTTGGCTTCCTCGTTTTGGTATTTTGTTTCTAAAAGTTTTTGTTCATAATCACTTTTTAATTCTTCTCTTACGACAACCAACTGATTTTCCTGAATGATAGAACTATCATTGTAAATGACATATTCTTCGTGCATGGCAAGTGCAAGGTCAATCTTACCTTGCTTTTTATAACATTTATAAAGCAATTGATAAATATCTCTTTTGGCAGATTGGTTCAAAACTTCAGGAGAAAGCGTTAGTGCTTCTTGCGCTAACTGAATTGCTTTTGGTATATCTTCATCAATCAACAAATTGCCTAATGAGATTTTGGAGCGAACCATGTTAGACGGATTATCAATTTTTTCATTGATTTCGATACTCTTGTTTATATAGTGAAATGCAGAATCCATTTGATTATTTTGCTGGTGATAGCCAGCCAAATAATAATAACAATATTCCATCCCAACAATATGATCCTGAGCTTTTAAAATAGGCAATGCCTTTTGAATATTTTCAACAGCTTTTTCAAGAGAATCATTTTCATAATGGGCAACTCCCATGTTTGTCCAAACCTCCCCAATGGCATCTTCGATGCCTAACTTTTTATATAAAGTCAAGGCTTTTTGAAGATAATCTAATGCAAAATCATAACTACCAATACTAAAATGAATCAACCCAATATTATTTAAAAGATCGGCTAAAGCCAGATCAGCATCCTGAGTTTCAAGAATACTTTTGCTTGTCAAATAATACTGAATTGCTTCTTTAAATTTACTTTGTTGGTAAAAGATATTACCTCGATTCGTATATCTCTTAGCAAGAATAATCGAGTCTTTTATGGCTGGTGCGAGGTCTATAGCTTTTTGAGAATAAGACAAGGCTCTATCAAATTGACCTAAAGTACCCAAAGCGTAAGCCTTGTTTTCATTAGCATAAACCATCTGTATGGTATTATTTTTACTTTGCGCTAAATCATAATGAAAATCTGAAATTGCAAGGATAGATTGTGGATTGGAATATGCATTTGCTTTCGCATAATCGTTAATCGCTTGAAAACGAATAGAGTCGCCAAGATTTACATCGCTCCATATTTGGCGCAAAGAGTCGGCATTGACTTGTGCAACTGATAAAGCTGACGATGCAAATACTAAAAAAAATAGTAGATTAAGTCGAGCAAAATATCGTATGTACATTTGTTTTTCCACTACTCAAAATGGCAAGCCTCTTTTATTTCTTGGAGCATTCTTTTTTGTTCGGTCTGCGATTTTGCATCGTCCCATGCAAAATAAGTTTTCATATCAGCCAACACATTTGGTAATAATGTTTCTATACTTGGTAAATTAAAATACAGACGACCCGTTCGACGATTGAAGAAATCATCAACCTTGCACACCAACTCCTGCTGAACACAAAACCAGAGTTCGGCTCGAATGAGTCGAACTTCGACCTGCTCATCTGCAAAGTCGCTCATTTTTTTCAAAATGGCATCTGTTTGTTTACCATAATTGGCTACTAAGTATTGCGCATAATATTTAGACAAGCCTTTTTTATCCAATTGTTCAGCTAAAGCAGACGTATAATTGGCTACTTCGTTCGCATTTTTAAAGGCTTCTTTGTTCAACACAATATCATCCGTTTTACAATTAGGAAAGTCTTTATCGCTCTCTTTTTTGTATTGCTTACAAACCAAGTCAACAATGCGTTCGGACATTTTGCGGTAACCTGTTAGCTTACCTCCTGCTATAGAAATGAGGTTGGTATCAGAGACAAAAATTTCGTCTTTTCGAGACAATTCCGAAGCTGATTTACCTTCTTCATGAATCAAAGGACGCAAACCTGCCCAGCTCGACTCGACATCCGCAGACACTAACTCAATGTCGGGAAACATATTATTGACAGCATCCAACAAATATTGTACATCCACCATATTTGTCAAAACATGGTTGATATCGCCGTCATAAGGCGTGTCGGTTGTACCAATATATGTTACTCGATGACGAGGAATGGCAAAAATCATTCTACCGTCAGGGACATCAAAATACATAGATTGTTGAAGCGGCAATTTTTCATATGGCACAACAATGTGTACGCCTTTGGTCAAAAAGAGGTGTTTGCCACTAAGTGATTGATTGACTTTGCGGAGTTTATCTACCCAAGGGCCTGCGGCACTTACAACATATTTGCTTTTGATTTCAAAGGATTGTCCTGTAATATTGTCTTTGCAAATTGCTCCACAGATTTTATTGTTTTCGTAAATAAAATCTTCTGCTTCGGCATAGTTGAGGCTTATCGCTCCGTAGCGGGCAGCCGTTTTGATAATTTCGATAGTCAAACGTGCGTCGTCGGTTCGATATTCAGCATAAAGGCCACCGCCTTTTACAATATCTTCTTGTAAAAGTGGCTCTGCTTGCATGGTTTTAGAAGCATCAAGCATCACGCGTTGATCTTCTTTTACAACGCCTGCCAAAAAATCATATACCTTGAGCGCCATTGAAGTTGAAAATTTTCCAAAAGTTCCTCCTTTAATGAGAGGTAACAACATTTTCTCGGAAGTTACCAAATGTGGGGCCAAACGGTGAACAATCGCTCGCTCCATACCTACTTCTTTTACCAAACCTATCTCCAATTGTTTGAGGTAACGCAATCCTCCATGAATGAGCTTAGTAGAGCGACTACTTGTACCTGAGGCAAAATCTTTTTTCTCTACCAAAGCAACTTTCAGCCCACGTGAAGCAGCGTCAAGCGCAATACCTGCCCCTGTGATTCCTCCACCAATCACTAACAAATCAAACTCGGTATTCTGAAGGTGATGAATGGATTTTTCTCTATTTAAAGCCGATAAGTGATAAATTTCTGACATAGTACAAATAGTTGGGCAGCGAAAACGGATAAAAAAAAGTTATATAATAGAACAAGCGATACAAAATACTAAAAAATAACATTTTCTTAATTCAATTACCCATGTAGAGGTATTGTGCAGCAACGTATTTTTTTGTATATTTATTGTAATTAATTTTTATCTTAGTCTTTATATTTAAGACATTTCGAGTAATCCTGTGAGGTATCTTCTTTCCTAGAAGTTATTACACGTCCCACTAACTACAAACAATCTACTAAAAATTTAATAACAAATTATAATCCTTGCATTTGTAGAAACTACATTTGCTATCAAAATCATTATTGAACATGATAACACTTTTTGTAGGTACTCTGTTAGTATTATGGGTTTTTAAAATGACTCTTGCGCTCATCTCAGAAAAAATGAATTGAGTGAGCAATTGATAATAGTTATAAAAACTAAACTAATCTTAAACAAAAACTTACTTAGTAACGTCAAAATAATAACTTGAACATTTAGCTTATGATCTTTTGCACCAATACTGCGTTAAAAATACTCGCTGATGCTAGGCATCGCCTGCGTTTTTTGCCTTGTCTTGGCACAAAATCTCTATTTCTAACTTGTTCACCTTATTTTTTCGTCGTTACTTAGGACTTTCTTCAATTAGTCCTAAGTTCTTGGCACGTTTTTCCCAATTCTTTCTAGCCAATAGCTGCATATCTTCTGTATTGTCAAACTCGTCAATGATTTCCATTCCGAGTAATGTCTCAATGACATCTTCCATGGTCACAATCCCTGACATACCACCAAATTCATCTACTACTAAAGCAATATGACCTCGTTTTTCCATAAAGTTGTTAAACAAATCGGGAACGGGAAACTTCTCATTGACAATCATGATATCACGCATGATACTTTTGAGCGACTTTTTGCCCTCTCCGTTAATTATACCAGACAATACATCGTCTTTCATAACGAAACCATTGATATTGTCTTTTGTTGAGTCATAAACTGGAATTCTTGAAAAACGAAGATTTTTATTTTCATTATAAAAATCCTGAATAGAAGTATCTTGATTGGCTGCTTTTACAACGGTTCGAGGAGTCATCACATCTTTGGCCCAAATACTATCAAAACGCAATAGGTTTTTGATAATTTTAGACTCACTCTTATCAATTGCACCGTCCTCTGCGCCTTTGTCGGCAATAACTGCAATTTCAGTTTTACTGGTTTTTTCCTCTTCTTTTTCTTTTACAAAAAGTCCCGTAATCAATTTGCTCAACCAAATAATTGGGAAAAGCAACACTAAAACGATGTTTAACGATTTTACGGTAAAAGGAGCTAGGCTTCTCCAATTGTTTTTTCCAATTGTTTTGGGGATAATTTCTGAGAAAATTAAAATAGCAAGCGTCATAAAAACGGGTACTACGGCTGTTGCCATAATTCCATCTTGCCAAATATTGACTGCCATTGCTCCAACGCCCATTGCTCCAACAGTATGCGCAATAGTGTTGAGCGTTAAGATACCAGCTAATGCTTTGTCCGTCTGTTTTGGGTTAGTGGTCATTTCTTTTATTTCATGACCAATATGTTTACCTTCTTGAATTAAAATATCACCATAAGATGGTGGTATTTTTAACAAAACAGCTTCCCAAACGGAGCATAAAAAAGAAAAAACAATCGAAATTCCTAAGAATACAAATAATAAAATATATGCGGTTGTACCTACCATTCTAATTTATAATATGTGAAAAAATAATTGCAAATATATAAAAAATAAAGGGTTTGCGGCTACGCCACAAACCCTACATTCTTCTATATGAATACGTTTTTAAGAACTTAATGTTCTTATTTAATCTTTATTTTTTGTTTTGGAAGAATAACTTCATTTTTATCAAAATTATTCAAGGCACGCAATTTAGTAACAGTTGTTCCGTACCACTTGGCAATCGTAAACAATGTCTCGTTATCGCCAACAATGTGTATCATTTGACCAGAGGCATTGTACTCAGACAATGGATCGGTTGACTTTACAACGGATGTTGAAGATCTACCAATCAACTGATTTTTGTCTAAAGTTGTCGTTGTTGTAACAGCTGTAGCAGCAGTACTCGTAGCAGCACCTTTAGAAGTAAGTTCTTCTTTGGGTGGTATTGGTTCTGCCTTTGGCGGAACTAATTCTTCTGCTTTTGGCTGGGCAACCACGTCATAACTTGTCGGAATTTCTACCTTTTTAGTCGTACTCGGTACACTATAACTTGTAGGTTGAGTTTCTACCAAACTCAAACGTTGTCCAATTGAAAGTGTATTGGTTTTGAGCTTATTGATAGCTTTGAGTCTATCTACATTCATACCATAGCGTTTTGCTATACTATATAGTGTTTCTTTTGCTCGCACAATGTGATAGTCAGAATAGGTTTCGTAACCATCTTTTTCAGTACCAATAACTTTGCGTGTTCCAGGAACAGTATCGCCCAATCGCAACTCAGAAGTTGCTCCATAGTTAGAAGAAGTCGTTGTTCCTCCCTTACTTACCAATTCTTGGCCACGAATACGCAATACTTGGCCAATACTAATCGTATTGGTTTTGAGGCCATTCCAACGTTTCAATTCTGCTACCCCTACTCGGTATTTTTTAGAAATCGCATACAAAGTTTCCTTAGCTTGCACCGTATGAAATTCTGATGATACTGCAGTTGAAGATGTACCTGTAACTGTGCTTGTACTATTTGTTCCTTTAGAAGTAAACTCGTCTTGTGGACGGTCACGATAGACAACACGGTCTTTGTAAACAACACGCTCAGGGCCATCACGATAAACGACCTTTGGAGGAGCATCTCTGTAAACAATTTTGGTTTCGGGTGCTCTATCTCTATATACGACACGTGTATCGCGTGTCACTGGTGGCGCGACTTGTGTACGAACTGGCGGTGTCGTAACAGGGCGTGTACCTGTAATCATCATACCTTGATTATAGGTAATGCCACCACAAGTTTCATTGGCCAATGCCCCTGTGTTTCTATTATAATAAAAACCTTTAGTTACGTCTTTATATAAATGATGACAAACATCGGTAGAGCTGTGATGTACAATGCTTGTACCACTACTATGTGTAGTGGTATGACCGCCCGACTCCAAATCGGTCACAGTAGTAGTGCTTGTTCCCGTATTAGAAGGACTCGTATTGGTCGTTACAACATCTGTTTTAGCTTCATCTTTAGAAAGATATTTTACATAACCATTGCAAACGGCATCCATATATTGGTCAAGTGGAATACCATTTACATTTTTTAAAGTCAAAACATTAGAGTTGGCCTGCGCTACGTCAACTCCCGTTCTTTTCTCAACAAGTCCCACGTCAGGTACTAAGATAAAATCAGTGTACGGGTCATAGTTTTTGGCAGGTGTTCTACGAAATTTGTATTTGCTAGGACAAAAATCGTCGTTTCGCTCCTTGAAATAGACATTGCCTTTAGAGTCTTTGGTGGCCAAATCTTTCTTTTCGTCGTTGGTAGTATAATTGTATGCAAAGGTATAATCCTTAGTCGCATAGCCCATTTCAGTATCTGTCGTAAAGAAATAATCTGCCGAGACTACTGGATATACGACAAAACCAGAATTGGTTTTGGCGACCAATTTGACTTTGGTCTTTTTGGTATTGATTTTTCGAGCAAAATTTTCGCTCACCAACACTTCGCCACAAAACTTAGTGCCAGCAGGGCGACTCGACATCGTTTTGCCTTGAGCATCAACATTTAAAATAACTTTTTCGCTATCGTTGATACGAATATGGTAAGCCGTAAAATTGGTTTTATTTAAACCACTTACTTCTTTTTTGGAAATTACATAATCAAACTTGTCCATACACGATTTGTCAAAAAACAAGTACATATCGCCTGTGTTGGCAAAAGAAAAAATGTAACTAAAAAGAAAAGCAATGATGAATATTGGTCTTTTTCTCATGTTTAGCATGTTTAGTAATTGGGAGCAAAAAACATATTTTTTGTCCATAAAATAATAGTGTGTAGTTTTGATTTTAAGTACTAATAAAATATTTTTTTAATGTATCAAAACGCCGACAAAGTAAAGCAAAAATCACGTTTTTACAAGTTTATTAACTGATTTTCAATCTTTAGTATTGTAAAATTAAATGAAATATGAAAAAAAATGACTTTTGGTTTGCAATAAATCGGAGGGTTGACCTTGCAAAACCTAATGATATAGCCAATTTTAGGGGGATGTGGAGCAAAAAGGAAGCGTAAGAATATGTAATATATTACATATTTCGTACCAGTTTAAAAATGATTTTTTCTATTTTAGCATTTCTGTAATCAAATAAAAAATGTTCTACCATTACGCTCGTCAACTCATTATTGCTTCGCTCTTTGCGGTCTTGATATTTGTTTTTTTCAATCAAGGTTTGTCCACGACATGGTTTTTGTATTTGGCAATTGTGCTTTTGCTCCTGGTCTCTTTTGTACTGTTTGGCAATGTCTGGTTGGCTTTTCATTACCTCAAAAAAGGAGATTTGGTACAATCCGAAAAACTATTGCATACTACTCTTTTTCCTGAATATTTGTACAAAGGACATCGAGCCTACTATTTTTTTATAAAAGGAATGATTTTCTTGCAGCGCAAACAACTTGCTGAAGCAGAACTAGATTTGCAAAAAGCACTAGACTTGGGATTGCGAACATCTAATGACAATGCAATGGCTGCCCTCAATCTTGCCCATATCGCTTTTGTCGAAAAGCGATATCAAGACGCTCAACAACGTGTACAACTCACCAAATCCTTTGAAACCAAAGACCTGATGATTAAAGAAAATATCGAAAAAATGGAGTTGGCCTTGCAAAGCCGATACAATTAAGTATGTAGCAATGAGATTGCCGAAATCATTTTTGGAAAAAAAATAAAAAAATCATACCTTTGCACTCCTTAATTAAAAACGGTTGGTAATCGTTTTTGGACTCATAAAAACTTTTAATAATGCAAAAAGGAATTCATCCAAAAGAGTACAGATTTGTGATATTTCAGGATTTATCTACAAATAAAACATTCCGAACACGTTCTTGTGCTCCTACAAAAGATACTATTACTTGGGACGATGGTCAAGAATATCCACTTGTCAAGTTGGAGATTTCTAGCGAATCGCATCCATTTTTTACAGGTAAAATGAAGTTTGTTGATACGGCAGGTCGTATTGATAAATTCAATAAGAAATTTGCTAAATTCGGCAAGTTTGCAAACAAAGAGAAAAGCGAGTAAATTACAATTTACTTCTATTCTAATCTTTTTCCCTAAAAGTCTCAATCTTTGTTTTGCAAGGTTGAGACTTTTTTAATACACATTTCCTATCACCGATGAACAATATAATCCTTTTTGACGACGATGTAAGAGACGCACTTTTGCCTTTGAGTTTTACTCGACCAGTCGGCGAACTTCGGGTTGGTGTTTTGACCATTCGTGAGAAATGGGAAAAATGGCTCAATGCCAAAGTTTCTTATATTACACAAGATTATCTTGCCGAGAAATATCCACTCCATATTGAAGATGTCAATTATGTCATCAATGGCTCTGCCCTGCCCTCTAACCAATTGTGCCGATTGATTAAGCAATTAGAAATGAATGAGGCACTCCTTCAAAATGGCGACTTGATTGCTGCAAAACTGGATGCAAATCAGTTTGAACACCTCATCAATAACGAAGAAATCGAAGAGTTAGAAGGTTTTGATTTGGGAGAAACCTCTTTTTTAAGAATTAAATCTGCTCCTGATATTTTCCGACACAATGCCGAAGCTATTGAGTCGGATTTTGAGTTATTGACCAAAGGACGCACTTCTGCTCCTTTGAGTGAAAGCAATCGTGTAGTTGGTGATGCTTCTAAGATATTTTTAGAGGAAGGCGCAACTGTCGAATGCGCTGTTTTAAATACGAATACAGGTTCTATTTACATAGGAAAAAATGCAACCATCATGGAAGGTTGCTTGGTGCGTGGGGCTTTGGCCTTGTGCGACAATGCAAAACTCAAGATGGGTGCAAAAGTATATGGTGCAACGACGCTTGGCCCACATTGCAAAGCAGGTGGCGAGGTTAGCAACTCCGTTTTAACAGGTTATTCAAGCAAAGGACATGATGGCTATTTGGGCAATTCTGTACTTGGCGAGTGGTGTAATTTGGGAGCTGATACCAACAATTCTAATTTAAAAAATAACTACGACGAAGTACGACTTTGGAGCTATCGCTCAGAACGTTTTGAAAAAACGGGCTTGCAGTTTTGCGGTCTTATCATGGGCGACCATTCTAAATCGGGTATCAATACGATGTTCAATACAGGTACGGTTGTGGGATGTTTTGCCAATGTTTTTGGTAGTGGTTTCCCCCGCAATTTCGTCCCTTCATTTGCGTGGGGCGGCGCAAGTGGCTTTATGACCTACAAACTCGAAAAGGCATTTAGTACTGCCGAAAAAGTCATGCTACGTCGTAAAAAAGAACTCAACCAAGTCGAAAAAAATATCCTTCAAAGAGTTTTTGAACTCACACAAACACATCGTCGTTGGGAAAAACAAGCCCAACAAGAGACGGCTTCATAACGATGTGTCGAAGCGATTACGCCTATCTACCGACAGGTAGATGTTTGCGTATCACATAAAACATCTAGTCATACAAACACGCAAACACATAGATACACAAACACCTTGACACGTCCACATGCCTTCTCTTTGGAAAAAATACCTGAGTTATCTATTTGAATTTCACATCGAAAGCGCACCAAGCGAGTACAATCCTCATTTGTATGTGAGTTTGAGTCGTGGAAGGTATCAATTGTGCACGGCCAATGCGATATACTCCTTTGAGGATTTGTATGACAATTTTGGTTTGACATTTGAGAAAATAGATTTGAATAAAATCCCAGGCAAGCGAGTATTGATACTCGGTTTTGGTTTAGGGAGTATTCCGATTCTTTTAGAAAAGAAATTTAAAAAAAAATACACTTATACGGCTGTAGAAATTGATGAATCCGTAATTTATTTGGCTAATAAATATGGTGTGTCAGCACTCCACTCTCCTATCGAAATGATTTGTGCCGATGCACTTACATTTGTACAAGTATCGCAAGAAAAATTTGACCTTATTTGTATGGATGTATTTTTGGATGATATTATTCCTCAAGATTTTCAACAAAATGACTTTTTGGAGGTTCTAAAGAATATGCTTACTCCAAAAGGCATCCTTTTGTACAATCGCTTGTCTTTAACAGAAGCGGACTTGGCTGCTTGTCATACTTATTATGATGAGGTGTTTTCTAAGGTTTTTCCAAATGGAACACACCTCGAAGTAAAAGGAAATTGGATGCTTCTTAACAATAAGGAAATAATTTTATAATTTAGTATAAAATTTATACCTCAAAAAATAGCATTTTGGCTTTTAGCCTTTCTTATGAATGCCCTTATATTAATAAAAAAAAATACTCCCCTCAACTACCTAGATACGGATATGCCTTATCCGTCTGCTAATCAGGTACTGGTTCAATTAAAAGCTGCTGCCATCAATCATCGTGATTTGTGGATAAGAAAAGGAATTTATCCTCGAATTGACGTTTATACAATTCTTGGATCAGATGGTGTTGGATTGATAAACGACCAAGCTGTCATTATCAATCCGAATATCAATTGGGGTAACAATCCTACTGTCCCATCTTCAGATTATAGTATTTTGGGAATGCCCGAAGATGGGACTTTTGCGGAATATATTGCAGTTGGAAAAGATAGGATTCACCCTATCCCTACGCATCTTTCTTATGAACAAGCTGCTGCTCTTCCGCTAGGAGGTTTGACAGCTTATCGGGCAGTCTTTACCAAAGGGCTATGTAAGTCAGGTGATAAGGTTTTGATTTCGGGCATAGGTGGTAGCGTGGCACAATTGGCTTTTAGATTTGCTCAAGCGGCTGGGGCTAAAGTTTATGTGACTTCTAGTTCTGATGAAAAACTTGAAAAAGCCCTCCAAATGGGTGCCGTTGGTGGTGCCAACTACACTGTCCAACATTGGGATAAGGATATTTGGGCTCAGACTGACGGTTTTGATTTGATAGTTGACTCCGCAGGAGGTACAGGGTTTAAAGACCTTGTACGGCTTGGCGGCTTGGGTGGTCGAATTGTAGTACATGGCAACACCGATGGCTACTTTGCCAAACTCAATCCTCAAACTATTTTTAGCAAACAGCTTTCTATCTTAGGAACTTCGATGGGTACAGATGCAGAGTTTGAAGCGATGTTGGATTTTGTGCGACAGCACAAAATTGTACCTGTAATTGATTCCGTTTTTGCATTAGAAGAACACGAAAAAGCCTTTGCACGAATGCGAAACAAAGAACGTTTTGGCAAAGTTGTGTTTAAAATAGAATAAGGTTGTACCACAAACTTTAGTTTGTATTTGTACGCATAATTGCTACAGACTAAAGTTTGTGGTACAATATTTCTTACAACAATTTTTTGAGTTCTGTCTCTATTTGATGTGCGCCACGTAAACCGACCTTAGCAATTTTTCCTTCTTTATCAATCAAGAATGTTTTAGGAATACCCGTTACGCCGTACTGACGTGCAGGCGCACAGTCCCATTTTTTCAAATCGCTTACATGGTAAGGCCACAACAAGCCATCTTTTTCAATAGCTTTTACCCAACGGTCTTTTTGGCTTTTTTCATATTGTGCAATACGACTTTGGTCGCCTCCCATACGTTGCATGGTGCGGCCGTCAATACCATCCAATGAGACACTAAAAACCGTAAAACCTTTATCCTTATACTTGTTGTACATCTGAACCACATTTGGGTTTTCACGACGACAAGGCCCACACCAACTCGCCCAAAAGTCTAATAAAACAACATTGCCTTTGAGGTCAGAAAGTTTATATTCTTTACCATCTGGACTAGGCAAAGCAATGTCTGGCGCAGTTTGACCAACTTGAATTGGACCAGCCGCAGCACGGCTCTGATTTTGGATATTGGTAATATATTGTGCATAATCTTTGGCATAAGTCGAACCTGCATGCGCCGCATCCAATTCTTTTTTTACGCCATTGTGTAGGTCTAATACACTCGCATTGTTACCCAATGCAACCTGAGCGATAGACATGGCCAATATTGGGTTTTTACTCCTATTCAATTCTAAAAAAGATTTGACTCCGTCTAGGTTAATTTGACGAGTCATCAATTTTTGCATCATGCCCACATATTCATTGGCATCCGAAGAACCCGTGACTGATAAGCCACTATAGCGAGCCAAATTATTGAGCTTGCCATTGATAGTTACATCTTTTTCAGTACCATCAAAAACAAGATTGAATTTTTGCTGACCAATACGAAAGCGGTAAACACCAGGTTCGAGACCGTTTTCGAGGTTAACCGAGAAATTGCCACTAGCATCCAAATCTGTTTTGCTCAAAATTTGGCTGGCACTTGTAATGAAAACTTTATCTATAAAAAGCTGCAAATTGCCTGCACCTTCTACGGCACCTTTGATAGTTGTACCGCTAGAAGCTACACCCGCCGTGTTGCCACAATTCCAATTAAGCCCAAGCAAGAGGGCAAAAAATAAAATTATTGAGGTATTTTTCATGTTAAAAGGATTTTTATTTACGTGCCTATGTATTTAAGTGTTTATGTGTTTGCGCCTAGTAGTTAGCAAACACTTGACTCCTCAAACACTTCTGCACAATCTTAATTGTCTAATTGATTTCCTAAAGTATTATTATATGTATGTTTCCAATCGTTAATATGTCCAAATTTGATGTTATCAATTTCTAAACTACCACTATCCAATACCTTGCCTAGTTTTTGAAAATGAACACCTTTTGTATTTAAAAACTTTGTTAACTGTTCTTCTTGATCGGGACGAATAGACACCACGACTCTACTTTGGCTTTCGCCAAAGTAGTAGGCATCTTTACGCATTTCGGTAGGACAAGTCACCACAAATCCTTTTGCTTGTGGCATAGCACTTTCCATCAAAGTCACAAAGAGTCCTCCTTCTGAAACGTCATGAGCCGAAACTATTGTATTTTCACGAATCAATTCTTTAATAATATCCTGTAAATGGTATTCTTCTTCCAAATCAAAATGTGGACATGGCGAAAAATGAATATCGTGAATCGTCCTCAAATATTCAGAACTACTAATATCTTCTTTGGTTTCGCCTACAAGGTAAATAAGGTCTTCGGCTTGCTTAAAATCAAGCGACATTCGTTTGTTGTAATCCTCTAAAACTCCAAGCATCCCAATAGTTGGTGTAGGATAAACGGGCTCTGTTTTGTCTTTCAAAACAGATTGGTTATAAAAACTCACATTGCCTCCAGTCACAGGCGTTTCAAATCTACGACAAGCCTCGCCCATCCCTCTAATCGCATGTACAAATTGCCAATAAACCTCTGGATTATAAGGGTTTCCAAAATTTAAACAATTGGTGATGGCTACAGGTTCTCCGCCCGAACAGACAATATTGCGAGCCGCCTCAGAGACAGCAATCATTGTACCCACACAAGGGTCGGCATATACATAAGCCGAATTGCAGTCGGTCGTAACAGCTAAAGCTTTTTGTGTTCCTTTGACTCGAACAATGGCAGCGTCAGATGGTACATTGGTTGACATTGTATTGGTACGTACCATTGAATCGTACTGTTCATAAACCCAACGTTTAGATACGATATTGGGCGATTGAAATAGTTTTTCCGCAGTAGTCAATAAGTCTTTGGGTTGAGGTACTGCCTTGATATCAAATTGTTCAATTTGATTCATATAATCAGGGCGTGAATAAGCTCGCTGATAAACAGGAGCTCCTCCACCTAGAACCAGAGGTTCGGCAGGTACATCAGCAACCAATTCTCCATTTTTATAAAAATGCAAACGGCCTGTATCGGTAACATGACCAATTTCTTCACACTCCAAATCCCATTTGTCAAACACCTCAAAAAGGAGGTGTTCCTCTCCTTTTTTGCACACAATAAGCATGCGTTCTTGACTTTCAGAAAGTAAGATTTCAAAGGGTTTCATATTGGCTTGGCGAGTAGGCACTTTGTCCAAATCAATATACATTCCTGTACCACTCTTAGCACTCATTTCGGAAGTAGAGCAAGTGATACCTGCGGCTCCCATGTCTTGCATACCCACAACTGCACCTGTCTTGATGGCTTCGAGCGATGCTTCGAGCAATAATTTTTCTTGAAAAGGATCGCCCACCTGAACAGCAGGTAAATCTTCGGCAGAGTCTTCGGTCAAATCAGCCGAAGCAAAAGTTGCTCCGTGTATGCCGTCTTTGCCTGTAGCCGAACCTACTATAAAAATTGGATTGCCTGGCCCATCTGCAACTGCCGAAACGGTCTCTCCTACTTTAACAATGCCGACAGACATGGCATTGACCAAAATATTTTGATTATAACAATTATTAAAATAAACTTCACCTCCAACTGTAGGTACACCAAAACAGTTTCCATAATGAGAAATACCATTGACAACTCCTTTTACAAGGTGTTTGGTATGACTCAAATTGACATCCCCAAAGCGCAAGGAATTAAGTGCAGCAATCGGCCTTGCGCCCATTGTAAAAATATCACGATGAATACCACCTACTCCTGTAGCTGCTCCTTGAAAAGGCTCAATTGCAGAAGGGTGATTGTGCGACTCAATTTTAAATGCACAAGCAAGTCCATCCCCAATATCTACCAAGCCAGCATTTTCTTCACCTGCCCCTACCAACAATCTGTTTCCGTCGCGAGGCAGGGTTTTGAGCCAAGTAATGGAGTTTTTATAAGAGCAATGTTCTGACCACATTACTGAAAAAATACTCAACTCCGTAAAGTTGGGAGCTCGTCCTAGTATTTTATGTATTTTTTTAAATTCATCAGGATTTAAACCCAAACTTTGGGCAATATCTACATTGATTAGTGGTTCTGAGACTTGCATTAAATTGAAGGATATTTGAAGGTAAATTGATTCTCGAAAAATATTGGCACAAATATAATACAAGTTTGAATGAATGGGTAATTCATTCTTAAATTATACAAGAGCATAGGTTTCTCTTTTATCTATAAACACTTTACATTTGCAACTATAAGGAATATTCTAAAAAACAGTGTTTTCAAAACAATCAAATTGTTAGTACCGAGACATCTAGTAAATTTATACTGAATTATATGGTGTTTCTTCGTTTTTCCCAAAAAAATATTTTATTTTTACCTTGCTAATGAAAACTATTTATATAGTCTCTCGTAACTTTTAATAATAGAAAAAAGAATACCAAACAAATTGCTTAATTATTAAAACCTTGAGTTATCTTTTATTAAGCACCTTTCTCCCCAAAAAATCAAAAGAAAATAACATAGTATCAAATTATGAACACCCCTTCAAATAACACACTACTTTATTACAACTGACTAGAAAATTTGACGTGTAAAGGGAAATATTATTCTATAGCATCATAAGATCATACAGTCTCCTTGCTTGGAATGCAAGTATATTCCCAATTTTTAATTTATTGTGTACTGTAGGCAAACAAGCTACGGTTTATAGTATGATATACTATAAATCCATAAGAGTACATAGTGAAAATGTTATTGTTTAGATGAGTTCAGAATTGAAGATTAAACCCTTGTTGAACGAACATTGGGTAAGGGCTACTTTTAAATTTCCAACTAAAAAATGTGAGTATGAATTTTCCAATTACGGAAGAGTAAAAAGCATTAATAAGACCACAGGAAAAGAAAATTTATTAAAAGGTTCGCTTAGCCATTTAGGTATGCGACAAATTAATATTAGACTAGCCGACGGCAAACATGGAAGTATGTTTCCGCATCGTTTAGTGGCTGAAAATTTTGTACGCAAACCCAGTGAAGAATATGAATACGTATGGCACAAAGACGGTGATAAATTAAATAACCATTTTGAAAATTTGGAATGGATTACCAAAGAAGAATGGATGAGCCGTCTTATGGAGAAAGGGAGTTATTCTGCTACCCATGAAAGTCGCTACAAAACGTATAAATTAAATGAAACCAAAGTAGCTATTATCAAAAAATTGCTCAATGCGGGTAAGACCCGCCGCAAAATGATTGCTAAGCGATTTGGTATCACGACTACACAGTTAAAACGTATCGAGCGTGGTGAAAACTGGGGTTATGTAAAACCCATGGAATAAACTACTTTCTATTTATTCTCCCCAAGAAAAAGATTGTGGGTATCCTTCTAAGGTCGGACAGAAGATACAAATGAAAAGAGCTTTGTGCTGTG
>JAHDEQ010000054.1:13269-21187 GCA_020628755.1 Saprospiraceae bacterium | reverse complement strand
TGCGTTCCCAATTTTAGTGAAGGACGCGATATGAGTATCATAAAAATTATCACCGACGAAATCGAAAGCGTTGAAGGTGTAAAACTACTTGATGTTGACCCTGGCAAAGCCACCAACCGAACGGTGGTGACTTTTGTTGGTGAGCCACAACCTGTCATTCAAGCAGCCTATTTAGCCATCAAAAAAGCGAGTGAAGTCATAGACATGAGCAAACATTCGGGCGAGCATCCCCGAATGGGTGCAACCGATGTTTGTCCTTTGATTCCGATTTCCAATATCACAATGAAAGAGACAGCCGATTGGGCACACAAATTGGCAAAGATGGTCGGTCAAGATACCGATATACCGATATATATGTACGAATCGGCAGCGACTCGCCCTGAACGCAAAAATCTAGCAACTGTTCGAGCAGGCGAGTATGAAGGTTTACCTCAAAAGCTCAAACAAGCAGAATGGAAACCTGATTATGGCCCAGCCAAATTCAATGCACAAAGCGGAGCGACTGCGATAGGAGCGAGAGATTTTTTGATTGCCTATAATGTCAATCTTAATACGACATCGGTGCGTCGAGCTAATTCCGTTGCTTTTGATATTCGTGAAAAAGGCCGTCTCAAGCGAGAAGGAAATTCCCTCACTGGAAAAATCATAACCGACAAAGACGGGAATCCAGAAAGAGAAGCAGGAACCTGTAAAGCGGTCAAAGCAATTGGTTGGTACATCGAAGAATATGGTATTACACAAATTTCGATGAATTTGACCAATATCAGCGTTACGCCATTACATGTGGCTTTTGAGGAGTGCTGCAAAAGTGCCGAGCGTCGAGGTTTACGAGTGACGGGTTCGGAGTTGGTCGGACTTGTACCTCTAAAAGTCATGTTGGATGCTGGTCGGTATTTCTTAAAAAAGCAACGTCGTTCAATTGGTGTTTCCGAAGAAGAATTGATTAAAATTGCGATAAAATCTTTAGGCCTTGATGAGTTGAGTCCTTTTGACCCACAAAAGAAAATCATCGAATATCAATTGGGCGGAGTTAGTTCGACACCTTTATTGGATATGAATTTAAGGGCTTTCGCCAATGAAACTGCATCAGAAAGCCCCGCGCCAGGCGGTGGTTCTATCTCGGCCTATGTAGGAGCATTGGGCGTATCATTGGCAACGATGGTTGCCAATCTGTCTTCGCACCGAAGAGTTTGGGACGAGCGTTGGGAAGAATTTTCAGAATGGGCAGACCAAGGTCAAATCTTAAAAGATACCTTACTCAAAATGGTTGATGAAGATACCCATTCTTTTAATGCAATTATACAAGCTATTCGGTTACCCAAAAGCAATGATGCTGAAAAAGCGACTCGCAAAGCTGCCATTCAAGCAGCAACCAAATATGCAATTGAAGTTCCTTTTAAAGTCATGGAATTATCTTTACAATCTTTTGATGTTATCCGAGGGATGGCAGAGCATGGCAATCCCAACTCGGTTACCGATGCTGGGGTAGGAGCATTGTGTGCAAGGGCAGCTATTCACGGAGCTTACCTCAATGTTCAAATCAATTGTGGCGACTTAGAAGACAAGGTTTTTGTAAAAGAAGTCCTCGACAAAGGCAAAAAAATGACAAAACAAGCCGATAAACTCGAAAAAGAAATTCTAAAAATGGTGAATAGTAAGATTTAATTATTCCGAAAAATCTTTAAAATGAGGCTGGGTGCTCCGCACCCAGCCGAAATAGTGCAGAGCAATTCAAATTTTGCGTCGTATAATCCTTCCTCCTATGAAAAAAATCTTCCTCTTATTCTTATTTCCGATGGTTCTAAATGCACAAGATTTTCAAACACAATTTGAAAAGGATGATAACTCTACGCCCACCTATTTTGAAGTAATTGAGTATTACGAAAAATTACAGACTGCATTTCCTGAAAAAATGCAGCTTACCCCACATGGAAATACCGATAGCGGACATCCGCTACACACGGTTGTTTTGAGTCAGGATGGCGATTTTGATGCGACTTCCTTACAACAAAAAGGACGAACCATTCTCTTTGTCAACAATGCCATTCATCCTGGAGAATCCTGTGGAGTTGATGCTTCTATGCTATTTATAAGAGATTGTTTACAGCAAAAAAAACTACAAAAACAACTCAAAAACACAGTTGTCGTACTCATTCCTTTTTACAATATTGGAGGAGGTCTCAACCGAGGAAGCCATAGTCGTACCAACCAAAACGGCCCACATTCGCACGGTTTTCGAGGCAACGCCAAAAATCTCGATTTGAATCGAGATTTCGTCAAATGTGATTCCCGTAATGCCCAAACTTTTAATCAAATTTACAATCAATGGTTGCCTCATATTTTTATAGATAATCATACTTCTAATGGAGCCGATTATCAATATACTATGACCTTGATACCAACTCAAGAAGACAAATTAGATAAGCATTTGGCGAAGTATATGACGGAGCAATTGCTTCCGTTTTTGTACCAAAACATGGCAAAACGAGACTGGGAAATGACTCCTTATGTGTATGCACGCAATACGCCCGATGACGGTATTGCCTCTTTTTTGGATTTGCCTCGCTACTCGTCGGGCTATGCTGCGCTACACAATGCCATTTCGTTTATGCCCGAAACACATATGCTCAAACCCTACAAAGGTCGAGTAGAAAGCACCTATCATTTTATGTTGAGCATGGTTGATGCAATAGCTCAACAAGCGTCGGCTTTGCAGGCTGCCCGCAACGCTGCCGAAGCAAATACTTTAACTAAAACAAACTTTGATTTGAATTGGGAAATGAACTCTGAAAAACAAGACAAGGTGTTGTTCAAAGGCTACGAAGCCAAATACAAACCAAGCGAAGTATCGGGTTTAGAACGATTGTATTATGACCACGATGCACCTTATGAAAAAGAAATTCCTTTTTATCGTTATTATAAAACTTCTGAAAAGGTTGAAAAACCCATTGCTTATGTCATTCCTCAGGCGTACAGGGAGGTGATAGAACGTTTGCGTTGGAATGGCGTAGCCATTCAACGCCTCGCAACTGACCAAGACTTAGAGGTGGAGCTTTATCGAGTTAGTAAATTTGAAAATCGAGAAGCTTATGAAGGACACTATCTACATTACAATATTGAAGTTGAAAAAGAGGTTCAAAATTGGCCATATCATAAGGGCGACTATGTAATTTTTACTAATCAAAAATCCAATCGTTATATTATCGAAACGCTAGAACCTCATGCACCTGATTCATACTTTGCATGGAATTTTTTTGATGGAATTTTAATGCAAAAAGAGTATTTCTCTCCTTATGTTTTTGAAGATTTAGCTGCGGAATACCTCCGCCAAAACCCTGAACTTCGCAAAGAGCTTGAAGTCAAAAAAAGCGAAGATGCCGAGTTTGCAAAAGATGCTTATGCACAACTCAGATTTGTGTATGAACATACGCCACACTACGAACCAACACACCGCATTTATCCAGTAGGAAGAGTTACAAAAAAAGGAATGCTAAAAGTAGAATAAAGTGGCGCAAACTTTAGTTTGCGAGTATAAATAAACTAAAGTTTGCACCACTAAGTTAGTTTTGATTACAAATATTTATCATGGCAATCAGTCCATGATTACCTTCCAGTTCAGGAGCATATTCAAACAACAATTCATGCTTGGCATAATGTTCCATTAATACTTCGATAAGCAATTTTCGGGCAGCTTGTTTTTGCTTGTCTAAAAACAAGCAAGCTACTTTTGCATAAGCAATTTGGGCAGAATTTTCGATGATATGTGTTTCTGCTTCTTCGAGTTTTTCCCAAGCCAATTCGTACTGTTCCGTTTCCATCAAAAACAGAATTAACTGCATCCAATAGGCAGGAATTTCAAGCGTCAGGTCTGCAGCTTTTTCATAATGTAAAAAGGCTTCGTAGTAATTATCAATGTGATAATAAGCCTCTGCTATTGCTGCAAAGTAATTGGCTTTATCATCACAAATGGCGATAGCCGTTTGGTAAGCATTGACGGCTTTTTTCCATTGCTTCTGCTGTGCAAAGCATTCGCCCAAACGGAAATGTGCTTCCGAACATTCAGCGTCAATTTTGATAGCTTTCGTATAAAACAAATAGGCAACGCTATAATCTTCTCGCATTTCGTAGCATTCGCCAATCATGGTCAAAATATCACTATCGGGTTCCGTTTTTTTCAATAAATCTTCAAAAGCATTGAGTACCCGATTATAATCATTGATGGCAAAACAAACCTCTGCAAAATCTTTATAGGCAGGTAAGAAAGTATCGTTTATGATAAAAGCATATTCAAATGCATCGGCTGCATTGTCGTATTGATTGAGCCAAGTGTAAATCTTTCCGACATTGAACCAAGCCGTATAAACATATGGATTGTCGCTAATAAATTGGAGTAAAAAGTCTAGTCCATCAGCGTATTGCTCGTTGATTTCGATACAAACCAATAATTTGTTGAGTGACAAATTATCATGGGGTGTATGAGAAAGTTTTATTTTCAGACGACGATACAACTCATCAATATCTGCAAACTGCTCATCAATCGTAGATTTACTGATGAAGGTATTGTTTAGTAAAATACCAAAATCGGTGTTTTCGACTTCAGTATCAATATCTTCAAATTTTTCTTCTTTCTCCAATTCAGCAATGGCCAATTGCAATTGATAACGAAAACGATGAATTTTTTCATCACTTGGCGAACAAACCATTGCCTGATTGATGGCTTTAAGTGCCAGTTGGTGCTGATTGGTCAGCACCAATAACTGTGCTTTAAAAAAATAAAGCTGTGACGAATATTTATATTGTTTCAAGCCATGCTCTAAAACTTGGAGCGCTTGGTCAAATTTATGTTCGTTTTGGTAGTGTTTGGCAAAATCTCTAAAAACCGTTTCCTCATAAACACCGACCATTCCTTTTTGTGACATCGCCTCATACTCAGAAATGAGTGCAGTTAGCTCGTTTTGTTGATTGTAATCTTGTCGCTTCATAGTAGCTGCAGTTTGTTAATTTTGGATAAATATACATAAAATCCTCTCATATAGGAGGTATGTTTTGGGATATTTTTTTCTTGTAACATTATTCTCCCCAACGTATTAAAACAAAACAAATTCGTATTAAACAACTGAATATCAATTGTATATAAAAATAAATTTTATAAAAATAAATTTTGCAAAAAGTTTAAAGTCTTAAAAATCACTACTCAATACATTTCAAAAAAAAGCATGAGAAAAAAGGCTTTTTTATAAAAACCCTTCAAAATAAATCACATTAAAAAATAGTGATATTTAATGAATTTGTGACATTAAAAAACGGTAAATATTCAAAAAGAAAGGAAAAAATACGTTTTGGGTACGTTTTAAAAGTGCAAACAGTACTATACAAAAGATAGGCTTATTGGATAATTCCATTTAAAAGTTTGGAATCTACTCCGATTCTCAACTTTGTATGTTTGTTTGCTCCTAGACATTTATTTTTCGTAATGATGGTTCATGTATTTGCATATAGCATCTACGCTCAAAACGGAGTCTATCGGATTAATTTTTAAAGTACCAAAAGCAATATACTCCTTTCAAAGAGATATTCTTTTGCTCATATATAATAGTATAGGAATTGGTATTGACATGGTCAATACATTTTAGGAGGGACTATTACTTTTTCTCATAGCACTCTAAAAAATAGATGCTATATTATTCGTATAACAGAGATATTATAAAAAAGTTACATATTTCATAAAAGAATTGTCTTTGGTTTGTAGAACCATTTTACAATTTCTTTTTTGCTGATGAAGAAAAAGACGTAAACCACGTAAGAGTTAGCCAGATTTTGTATTGAAGCGAATTATTGGTAAAATCGCTAAAACGATTGTCGAGTCCAAGTTCGAGCTTGCTCCTAGGGTTTAACTCATAGCCAATATTGGCTATGAGTCGAGCTTCGGGCTGGGCAGTTTCTTTAAAGGCAAGCAAATATTCATTTGCCAATTTGAGGTAAAACTCTTGTGGATTGACTTTTTCGCCTTGAAGGGACTTTTCTAATAAAATACGATAGCGCATTCTAAAAACCATATCATTTTCAGGAGCAAAAGTTTGGTCTATACCAAACCGATGTCCTAAGCGAGCAGTTTCTAAGCGTTGTACCCAAGCAAATCGTTGAATCAACCGATGGATAAATTCTCCTTCTTTTGAACGTAGCATATAACCACCATAAATGGTTTTGTTGTGAAGAATTTTGGTAGAAACAATACTTGTAAAATCCGCTAAAACATATTGATGTTGAAAAATCTCATTTTCTTTTTCATAAAGCGAGTGGCGAGTAGCGAGGCTATTGGCCCATTTGAGTTTAGAAAATTTAGTAGAGACGTTGACTTTGGGCAAAAATCCAAAGGCATCTTGGGCGGTGAGTCCTAAAGAAAAGATTAAAAAGATAGAAATCAGTATTGATATTTTTTTTATGTTCACTTTGATAGATTTATGCGCAAGCTAAAGCCATCCACCACTAAAACTCTAAATTGTCAGTATTGCGTTCGATGATTTTGGATTGGCGAAGGATTTTGCCATTAGAATCAATGAGAATTTCGTAGGATTGCCAATCCGACTGTTCTTTGGCTTTGATGACTATTTCATAGATTTTTGGGGTAATTTCTTTTTTCGCTATTTCAAAGATTTTAGCTGATAGGTTCGAGTTACTTGTTTTGAATTGGGCTTGGGTTTTGATGATTTTGTAAGATTTGAATTTTTGGTCAAAAGACTTTTGTAATGTCTGTTTGATAGTCGCATTTATTTTTAAAAAATTTATGTTTTTTTCGATGTCGAGCAAATCGCCATCTTTTGAAAATTCGATGCTATAACGATGTTTTTGATATTTGGTCTTGGCTTCATAAGTTGTTCCGTCTTGACTGCTTTCTTGATACCAATTTATTTTTTTATTGAAGGAACACTGTTCTATACTTTGTCGGGCAAGCGAAGGTACTTCGCTTGCAGCAATTCGCTTTTCTTGCTCAAATTTTTCTTGTGCAAACAAGCAATTTGGCAAAAAAAATAGAAGCATTAAAAAAATAATGAAATAGAAATTCATAGGTTATTTTTTGATGTAAAACCTGTACTTTTGAAGCTCAAAATAAAAATTTTTATGAAAATAATATCCTATAACGTCAATGGTATTCGAGCAGCTTTGCGAAAAGGTTTTGCAGAATGGATGAAAGACAATGGTTTTGATATTGTGTGTATTCAAGAATCCAAGGCGCATAAAGAACAAGTAGAGACAGAAGTTTTTGAGCATTTGGGTTATCACCAATATTGGCATTCGGCCGAGAAGAAAGGCTATAGTGGAGTTGTCATTTTCTCAAAAACCGAGGCTGACCAAATTGTTGAAGGTTGTGGAATCGAAAAATACGACCAAGAGGGTCGTATTATACGTGCTGATTTTGGCGATTGGACCTTACTCAATTGTTATTTTCCATCAGGAACTAGAGGTACGATACGACAAGATTTTAAGATGGATTTTTTGGCGGATTTTTACGATTGGGTACAAAAACTTAGAAAGGAACGCCCCAACCTAATCGTTGTTGGAGATTATAATATTGCTCACACAGAGATTGATATTCATAATCCTAAATCGAATAAAAATAGTTCGGGTTTCTTGCCCGAAGAGCGAGAGTGGATGACAAAGTGGTTAGAAAGCGGATTTGCTGATGCTTTTAGAACGGCTAACCCTGAACTGGTAGAGTATAGTTGGTGGAGTTATCGGGCTGGCGCAAGAGCTAATAATAAAGGTTGGCGCATCGATTACCAATCGGTTTCTGACCCGTTAAAGGATAAAATTGTGATGGCTCGACAATTGACAGATGTGGTTCATTCTGACCATTGCCCTGTTTTGTTGGAAATAGATTTGTAAAAAAGAAAAAAGGGGAACGCCAATTGGATTCCCC
>JAHDEQ010000054.1:0-13169 GCA_020628755.1 Saprospiraceae bacterium | reverse complement strand
TTGTTGGAAATAGATTTGTAAAAAAGAAAAAAGGGGAACGCCAATTGGATTCCCCTGGTACACAAGCAATAAATGAAAAACCGATTCTTGGTCTAAATTAGGTTTAACAAACTTTGCACTATCTCGTGTCTTTCCGCAAGTTTATCAAACCAATTGACATTATTTTTTTATTTTCTTTAAGAGGTTGCGGGCTTCTTTGGCATAAAACCCTTCCTTATTTTTTTTTAGTAATTCGTCCAAAAGGTTAACTGCTTCGGCCGTTTTGGATACTTTGATTTTGGTCAAAATCAAATACCATGTTGCATCTTCAAAGAGTCGTTCTTCATTGATACGGACAGTCGTGAGCAAATCGTCCGCTTTTTGGTACAACTCCGATTCGAGACTGGCAATACCTGCATAAAGCATTGCTTCGGCATCTTCGGGTGCTCGTTCGAGATAAGCCTCAAATTGTGGTACACTTGCCTCAAAGTATTTTTCTTCAAAGTTGTCTAAGGCATTTTTGAGGTCTGCATCTTTGGCGGCAGACTCTTTGATACCTCGGGTATCATTCGATACTATAAAATCATCTGTACCAATACCAACTGAAATATCAGAATTGAGCTGATACAAAAAGATGCTTATAGGCAACAACAACATAGCTGCGGCAGCAGCGATGCTACGCAATCGTGCGCTTCGTCGTGGCTTTAAGTCTCTTACAATAGCTTCCTTTTGTACTGGAATCTTACCTTCTAATTCAGAAGAAAAGTTTTTCAAAAAATCTAAATCTTCCGTTTGCATAGACATTTGGGAAAAACCCTCTACGGCAGCAGCACACAACTCGCAATCGAGGAGGTGATTCTCAATTCTAAACTGCTCTTCACGACTGATATTGTCGTTGAGGTAGTTCTCTAGTTGCTCTTGCGAAAGACATTTTGTTGAGTTAAATAAGTGCTTCATAAAACAGCATTATTTAGAGTTTAGCGTAAAAAAACTTTCAGGTTGTTTGTTCAAAAAAAGTTTATTTTTTGCTTCACTTAAGTTTGGTTTCTAATAATATTCGTAGGTTCCGTTTCCCGTTTTGGAGATTGCTTTTCACTTGACTGAGCGTGTAATTAGTAGATTCGACGATTTCTTTGTAACTCATATTATCAAAGAAAAACAAAGAAATACATTTTTTTTGGTCGGGAGTCAACTGATTGAGGGCATCGTGCAACAAGGCTTCTTTACCCTCTGTCTCACTATCAAGACGCAGGAGGCCATCATTTTCCACAAAATTTTCTTGACTTTTTTCAAATTTTGTAAAATCTTCTAATTTACCTGCTTCCGTCTTTAGTTTTCGGAGTTTAGAAATGCTCTCGTTTCGAGTAATAGTGTAAAGGAAACTTGAGAAATTGGTAATTTCTCTTTCGGGAAGAATTTTGAGGATTTTGACAAAAACGTGCGTCACCATGTCTTGTGCTTCGGCTTTGTTTTTGAGGTAGTTGAGGGCAGAACCATACACCAAGTGAGCATATCGCTGGTAAAGTGTAGCAATATACTTTTCCTCCCTCGTTTGTTGATAGTTTTCTATCAGTTCGGTGTCTGTATAAGTTTTTAGTTGCAAATGTGTAGGTGTTCACGTGTTCACGTATCCACGTGCTCACGTTTTATTTCAATAAATTCTTTATTTGGTTGTATTTGCTGGTATTGCGTTCTTTTCCTCGGCAGCCCATTTCTTGGGCTTTGGCGTGGATATTTTCTACTCGATTTTCGGGGTTTGGATGCGTACTCATAAAAGCAGGAACTTTGCCTCCTCCTTGACTTTGGATTTTTTCAAAAAATCCTGCTGCACCTGCTGCATTATATCCTGTACCACAAAGATAATGAACAGAATTGTTATCAGACTCGGTTTCGTGGCTTCGACTAAATTTTAGATTAATCAATGCCATACCAATCTGTTCCATCGTACCAGGATCGGCCTTACCTGTAGCTACAGACAAAAGCGTTTGTACACCAAATGCTTTCGTCATTTGGCGTGTCGAGTGGCGCAAATCGGCGTGTGCTATTTCGTGTCCCATCACGCCAGCCAATTGGTCTTCGGAATCCAAAAATTTAATCAAACCCGTATAGACATATATATAACCGCCAGGTGTACAAAATGCGTTGAGCGTTTTGATATCGTCAATAATTTTGACTTGCCATACAAAGTCGTCTTTGTGTTTTACACGGCCTGAATTTAATATTTTACGTGTTATCCCTCTAATATAGCGATAAACTTCTTCATTGCCTTGTTCTTTGAGTAGCGGAAATTGCTTGGGGTCGTTTTCTATTTGTTGACTTACTTGCTTGCCAAGAGCAATATCATCACTCAAAGGGAAAAGATTGAATTTTCCTAGCCCACCACCACCTTTGCAGGCTGAAAGCATAAAAGCTATCAAGAGGATAGAAACGGGATAGATTATTTTTTTTGTTAAGAACATAAGCGGTTTATTTTTGCTACGAATACACGAATGAATATCTAATATTTAAACAGAAAATCGTAAAAATCCGTGTATTCGTAATTCAAGTTATGATTATAACTTGTAACAAGTTTCTTGATTTTGGTAGTATTGGGATATGAAATTTAAAGAATTTTTAAGAGAAACTATCTCCTTTTTTTAGTGTCTTCAATGGCTAATGCTACACTTTTGATTCCTTTGATAGAGTTATCTCGCATAAACTGTTCGATCGTAAATTGATAACTACCTGCTTGATTAAAAAAGGCTTCGGTTTGCAAAGGAATACGCAGCACACACCATTCTCCTGAGCAATTGCCGTTCCATTTACCTGTTTTATCGGCTAGTTCTAGCGAAAGCTGCTCTTTCAAACGTTGTCCTTGGGGAAATTTAGTGTGAATACGAGTATATAAATTTTGTTTTTTATAATTTGTTTGGTGTTCGAGGTCTAAATATAGGTTATAAATAGCAGAGGTATCTGCTATTTCGACACTAAATTTTAGGCTGTCGGCATAAGTCCATGCTTGATTGCTAAGTTCATATTTTTTTTCAAAAATATAAACCTTGTCCTCACAACTATTAAAAAAAGTGAGAGCGATGATGCTCCACAAAGAAAGTATCATCGCTCTTTTCAAAAGATTTATTTTATTTTTTTTCATTACGAAAAGTAATCTTTCATACGGTCAAAAAAGCCTTTTTCGGATTTCCCTGGTTCGGGGCTAAAATTAGGCATTTCTCGCATACGTTCCAAAAGTTTGCGTTCTTCGTCGTTCAATTTTTTAGGAGTCCAAATATTGATATGAATGAGTTGGTCTCCTGTTCCATAAGCTTGAACAGATGGCAGCCCCTTTCCTTTTAAACGAAACATCTTGCCTGCTTGTGTACCTGGCGGAACTTTAACTTTTACTCGTCCATCAATAGTAGGCACTTCTACACTCAAGCCCAGAGCCGCATCTGCAAAATTGATATACAATTCGTAAATCAAATTAGAGCCATCACGTTGCAATGTATCGTGTGGTTTTTCGGAGATATTGATGAGCAAATCTCCTGCTGGGCCTCCTTTGAGACCTGCATTTCCTTTGCCACGCATCGAGAGTTGCATCCCTTCGGCTACACCTGCAGGAATTTCAATTTCGATGGTTTCTTCTTTATAATTGCGACCTTCGCCCTTACAAGAAGAACAATTAGCCGTAATCATTTGGCCACTTCCACTACAAGTCGGACAAGGAGAAGTCGTTTGCATTTGTCCTAAAAAGGTATTCTTAACTTGGCGTACATAGCCCGAACCTCGACAAGTCGTACAGGTAGCAACGGAGTTGCTATCTTTTGCGCCTGAGCCACTACAAGTACCACAAGGATTTTGTTTTTTAACCTTAATTTTTTTGGTAACTCCTTTGGCAACTTCCTCTAAAGTCAAACCTACTTTTATACGTAAATTGCTTCCCCGTTGCCCTCGTGAGCGTGTACCTCCTCGACGGCCGCCTCGGCCAGCACCTCCAAAAAAGGATTCAAAAGGACTGCCACCTCCAGTTTCGCCAAAAATATCGCCAAATTGAGAAAAGATGTCCTCCATCGTCATACCACCACCAAAACCACCAGCACCAGCATTGCCACCTACTCCTGCATGGCCAAAGCGGTCATAACGTGCTCGTTTTTGTGCGTCACGAAGAATCTCATAAGCCTCAGCAGCTTCTTTAAATTTTTCTTCGGCAGCCTTATCATCAGGATTGCGGTCGGGATGATATTTCATCGCAATTTTGCGATAGGCTTTTTTTATCGTATTGTCGTCGGCATTTTTAGCCACACCCAATACTTCATAATAATCTCTTTTTGCCATGTTATGCGTCATTGTTCACTAGGTTTTGACATTTAATAAATGTTTGTTATTTCCCTAATGAGATGAGGTTATTTTCCTACAACTACCTTGGCGTAACGAATAATTTTGTCGTTGAGAAAATATCCTTTTTCGATGGTATCAATAATTTTTCCTTTCATGTCATCATTTGGAGCAGGAATTTCAGTGAGTGCTTCGTGAAATTCAGGGTCAAATGTTTCGCCGTTGGATTCCATAGCTTTGAGTCCTTTTTGACTCAAAACGGAAGACAATTTGTTATATACCAACTCTACCCCTTCGGTAAAAACTTCGGTCGTAGAATCATCGTCGGCATTCTTTTTTGCTCTGTCAAAATCGTCCAAGATGGGTAAAATAGCTGTCATTGTGTCTTTGGCAGCTACAGACATGAATTCTAATTTTTCTTTACGAGTACGTTTTTTAAAATTTTCGAACTCTGCAAGCATACGCATATACTTGTCTTTGAGTTCATTGTACTGCTGTCCGAGTTCAGACTCATCGCCCGTTTCAGAAGCAACAGCATCTGATTCAAGTTCTTCGTTTTCAATGTTTTCAAGTGTTTCATCTACATTGTCTTGAACTTCGGGTTCTTCGACGGTTGAGTTTTGTTTCTTTTTGCTCATTATATCTTTCATTTTCTGAAACATCAAATAAAATTTTATGCTCTAACTTATTACTTTATAAGAATAAACATCATACACTATGCCATGCCATAAAACAAGCCATTTTGTCAGGTCGTTTAAAAAAAGGTTTGCAAAGATAAGATAAGTTTATTATATTTTAGCACCGAAGTGTTTACGTGTTTGTGGTAACTTTAGACTTAGACACACAAATACGTAAACACCTAAACACATATTTCATGGATTCTACGTCACAATTGATTATTCGAGATTTTGAAATTGAAACTTCTAAAGAGCAGTTTTCAGAGGAAGAGTTGTTGCAGTTGCTTTCTGACCAAATTGCTTATATGATTGAATATCGAATTGATTTTTTGATGAGTCTCATGTATCGTTTGGATGTCTTGGAAAAAGACATCAACTGGGCTTTGCATCCTGCATCGCCTGACCCTGCCAATGTTGCCCTTGCCAAATTGGTGCTTGAACGCCAAAAACAACGCATTAGAACCAAGGAAGAATACCGCCAAAAAACCTTAGAAGATTTGGATGAATTGAAAGATTTTAATTTATGAAATATTTATTGAGTTGTTTGTTGATATTGCTGTGGGGAGTTGGTTTTGGTCAAATAGATTCCTTGCGATTGATGACCAATTTGGAAGAATTGGCACATGATAAGTACGAAGGGCGAGCTACAGAAACCGCAGGAAATGAGATGGCACGAGCTTACATTATAAACCAACTCGATTCTATAGGTTTGCCTTATTTTGATTCGACTTATGTACAACCTTTTTCGTTTTGGAGTCGTTGGAAACAGAAAAAATATGATGGTAAGAATATCATTGGTTTTATTGAAGGAAGTGAATTTCCGAATCAATATATAGTTATAAGTGCGCATTATGACCATGTAGGTATAAAAAAAGAGGTGATTTATAATGGTGCAGATGATAATGCTTCGGGGACTTGCGGACTTATAGAGTTAGCTGATTTTTTTGTCAAAAACCAGCCTCGTTACTCCATTATTTTTGCATTTTTTGATGCTGAAGAAATTGGCTTGCAAGGAGCAAAATGTTTTGTAGATGAGCCACCCGTCACGAGAGATTCCATTATCCTAAATCTCAATATGGATATGATTAGCCGCAATGCTCAAAATGAGCTTTATGTTTGTGGTACTTATCATTATCCTTTTCTAAAAAAGCCCATACTATCAACTCTAAAAAATCGAAAAATCAAAGTTACGCTTGGTCATGATGAACCAAATTCAGGAAGCCAAGATTGGACACAATCTTCGGATCATGGTGCTTTTCATAAAGAAAAAATCCCTTTTTTGTATTTTGGAGTAGAAGATCATGAGGATTATCACCGACCAGGTGATGATTTTGAGAACATACAGCCTCGTTTTTATAAAGAAGCCGTTTTGGTCGTTCTAGAAGTTATAAAAGTATTGGATAAACAGTGGGAAGATTTAAAATGATTCAGCTCTGATTATAAATTGGTTAAAAACAATCTCCTATTCTAATGCTTGTCGCAGATTGCATCTGCAATATAATACGTTCAAAAAATACAAGCGCATTGCATCACAGTTTGGAAACTGTGACGAAGGGGGACAAACAAGAGGAATTTCTACTACTCATTATTTTTTATTTTTCAACTATCGAATTAAAACAAAAACACCTTTTTCTTCCAAAAATTCTCCATTGGGTTGTGATAAGCGGATGATATAAGTATAAGCATTGCGTGGCAAATCACGTCCACTTTTGCCACGTCCGTCCCAACCTAGTTCTATTTCATTACTCTCAAATTGCAGCTTTCCCCAACGGTCAAAGATTAAAAGTTGATAGTCTGAAATGGCATTGCCAAAAACAACTTGCGGTTTGAAAATAGGATTTTTACCATTTGGCGTAAAGGCATTGGGTACAAAGATTGTTGCAAACTGAGACAAGCAAATCGTATTAGAGCGAGAACGGATGGTTTGGTTTGTACCATCTGGCAAATTTACTTCCGCAATAGCTTCTATAAAATAGCACTTGTTGGCTTCGCTAACAAGACGGGGTTCTAGCTGATCTAGAGCATCCAAAGTATTTCCATTGATGGTTTGTAGCAAAATTTCGTCATCCGCTGTTTTATGAAATAGTTCATAAGACAAAATAGTCGAACTAGGAATTTCCAAAGCTGTCCAAAAAAGTTGATTGCTTCGATTCGGCAAAGCATTTCCTTGTAAAAAAATCGTACTAACCAAATCGGAATTGGCTGACCCACCACAATTGTCTGTAGTAATCACCTCATAAGTGTAAAAGTTTTCTTCCACGACAACCGCATCCAAGAAAGAATTTAAAGATTCTAAAGGTGCCGTTATTGAAAAATCATAAACATCAACTCCATCATTTCCATTTTCGGCACTCGTAATTTGATAGCTTGTTAGTTCTGCGTCGGTGTTCCAATACCATTGCAATGCAACTTCATTATCAGGTGTGACTGTCGCATTCGTGATAGCCAAGTCATTGGCAGGTTGAACGACATCAACGGTCAGACACGTTTCGTTAGAAGTTGAACGAAAGTTGGTATTGTTTTCAATCGCAACTATTGTAAAGCAATAGGTATCGCCATCGTTTGCATTTCCATAAATATAGTTGCTTGTCGTATCAGCAAGTACATCAATCAGTTCGAATGCTCCAAAATTGGTTGACATCCATACTTCTTGATTGATAATGCCTTCTGTCCAGTTTTGATAAGGAGTCCACTCTAAATTGATTTCTCTGGCACAAGCATCTACACCAGATATGACGTGTGTGGTAAAATGTGGCTCGTCAAAAAGACTTGTATTCTCGCAAGCATCCATAGCCACCACATAATAAATTTCGGATTGTGTATTAGGCGATGCCATCACATCTGTATATTGAGTCGTATTAAAAACTGTATCAATGGGTACCGTCCCCGAAGACGTAACTCTATATATGATATAACCTACTACTTGTGAAGATGGACTTGCTGCCCAATTTATTTCGACTTGATTACCATTGACCGTTACAAAATCAACGGGAAGTAAATCAGGATTACGGTTAACGATGGTGTCTGATTGTAATATGCCACTGCCAGGGCAGTCAGCATCGGTTTCCATATAATAAAACCAAGTGTTGTTGCCAGCCGTTGAGTGAAAATAAAAATCCTGATTAAGATCCGATACTGATGTCAAAAGAGTATAAGGCCCCATTTCTGAATTGCTGGCATAAAGCAAATAAGCATTTTGAGTTCCACAAGTATTGCTGGGTAAGTCCCAAAAAACCGTGTCGGCTCGCACACAAGATAGGTCAGGAGGCAAAATTTGAGCAGCTATCTGAAAGCTATTTAGCAAACAGCCAATCAAACAAGCAAGATATATTGGATAGATATGATTCATGAATAGCTAAAAATAATGAACAATTTATTTTTTTTCGGTTGGTTTCCAGTTTCCATCTTCCAGCTTTAAGCGTACCGTTTTGGGCACATAAAATCCATCATCTTCAAACGGTTGTAGTGTGAGTTCCATATTTTCGCCATCCATCCATTTAGGTTGTGTTGGATAATATTTTTCTGGAGCTGCTTGGCTATATACTTGTTGAAAACCATTTTTTGTAAAGCCCATGATTTCAAAACCCAAAGGCTCGTCATTTTCCTTACCATTGTGCAAGCAGAGCAAATGCTTACCGTCAGGTGCAGGTTTGGGATAGGCTTTGATGGAAGTTTCTTTACCCGATTTATCATTGATTAAAGTATAAGAAATACCATCCTCAGAATTTTCTTTTTTGAAAACGTAAAAACCCATGTTGGGAATATAATATCGATATTGATAAATGATAAAAGAACTATCCGTTTCGGTAGGGTTTTGATTGGCTAATTCCTGAATAGTACCATCCAACAATTTGATTTCGTGGCCTTCGCTAGTTTTTCGAATAATGATTTTATCTTTTTTGAGTTGCCGTTCTTGAACCGATGAGCAACACTTTTCGTGCTGCTCTAGCCTATCTTTGGCCAACATTGCCATACACGCATCGTAGGGCGAAGATTTGGCATCTACACTTGGTTTATAAAATTTAACACCACCGCCGAAAGCCCAGCCTATTTTGCCATCATGTGTTTCAACTTCTAGCCAGGGTTCGTCGTACAATTGCCCTCTCAAGGAAATTTTTTGGGTAAAATCCGATTTTTTACCTGTAAATTTTAGCTCTTCTCCTTCTTTGAGTTCTTTGATGACGGCACTTTTGGTATTAGGCTCTTCACGCAAACGCAATTTGTCCACCCACGAATAGACCATCAAAAGCTCAGGTTTTGAGGTTTGAATTACCGTATCAATTGTAGTTTGTGGCAATTCATTTGTATGGGTGCTGTTATCTTTATTATCTTTACAAGCTAAGCCCAACAAGAGGCACGTTAAAAGAATACTAATTAAAATATTTTGCATACGGCAATAGAATAAATATTTGTTATATGTTTACTCGCAAGAAAAGGTTCTCTAGTTTTAGGCTACACATTATAAGAGTAAGCAATATCAAAATTACTAAAATCCCTGTATCATGTTAATATTAAAGTTTAAAAACCAAAGAAAGTCTTTATTATTTCTTGCTTTTGGCTTGTTTCTGTGTTTGACCTCTTGGGCACAAAACAATGTTGACCGCCTCAACTATATTGAGAAATACAAAGATATTGCCATTGATGAGATGGAACGTGCAGGTATTCCAGCAAGCATCAAATTGGCGCAAGCCATTTTGGAATCGGCATCGGGCAAAAGCGTTTTGGCACGCAAAGCCAACAATCACTTTGGCATGAAGTGTGGGAGCGCGTGGAAGGGTAAAACGTTCTATCGAGAAGACGATGACTATGATGAACAAGGCAATTTGCTCAAATCTTGTTTTCGAGTATATAAAAATCCAGAAGCCTCTTTTATTGCACATTCTGAGTTTTTGCGAGACCCACGCAAAGAATATCGCTATGGGCCACTCTTTCGGATTGATCCTAAAAATTATAAACGTTGGGCACTTGGGCTCAAAAAGGCAGGTTATGCTACCAATCCTCGCTATCCTGACTTACTGATAAAAATCATCGAGGATTATGAGTTGTACTTGTACGACAATATGAGTCCAAATGAGACCGTGCCTACTCCGCCTGATGTACCCAATTCGGCATTTTCCGAATTGGTTTTGGTCAATAATATCCGAACTGCCGTTGCCAAAAAAGGCGAAACAGTTTTGGATTTAGCCAATCGTACCCAAACGCCAATCAATCGCATTTTTAAATACAATGAAGAAGTTTCAAAAGGAAATCAAGTTTTAGAAGCAGATTATCGTGTTTTCTTACAACCCAAACGCAATGCTTATCAGGGGCGCAACAAATATCATTATGTACGAGTAGGCCAAACCATGATGGACATTTCTCAAATTTATGGTATCAAACTCAAATCATTATATAAAAGAAATCGCATTCCTGAAGGAAAAGAACCCAAAATTGGTACAAAACTCAAATTGCGTGGTTGGCGTATCGCTAAAGCGGAAACTCCAAAATTGCGCAAACCTGGTGAGGACAAGCTCCCACCAGCCACCCTCCCAGTACGAGATTTGGAACAAGACCAAGAGATTGATTTTGATTCTAGCATTCCCAGTACCTCATTAGATGATTTTGAAGCTCCAAAAGCAGACACAGGCAAGCCTTCGGGTACAAAGCCACCTGCTACTCCCAAACCAACTGAACCTCAAATAGACAAGGATAAAGATAAACCCACAAAGCCTGATTTGGTGACTCCTCCTCAAAACAATTCAAGCACTAAGCCTCCTGTAGTGAATGAAAGTTCAAAATACTATACGGTTCTTGCTGGTGATACCTTGTATCGGATAGCTCGAAAATATCAAACGTCCGTTCCTCGCTTAAAAGAACTGAATGGCCTCAAATCGAATCTTATTTCGGTTGGACAGCGTTTGAGAGTGCAGTAGTTTTTATCAAAAAAGAAAATCATGCGAAGAGTTTTTATAATCCTTATCAGTTTTTGTTTTATGACCGACCTTGCCGCACAAGGTATGGCCTTTGGAATCAAAGGAGGCCCTCTTTTGGGTTTTCAGCGTGGGCAAGGAGCGCAAGCCTCGGCACTTATTAGCTATCATGGCATTGCCTATATTGAAAGCCTGCCTCCTGGCAATGAATATGCTTTTTTTCTGCAAGCAGGTTATCACAAAAGAGGCTCGGCTCGACAACGCTTAAATTTTAATGGTTTTTCGACGAACAACATCATACCAAGAGGATATGAATTTTCTAATGCCGTCTTGGCAGCAGGTCTAAAAAAGAAATACAATTGGAGAGACCGCAAAACCTATTATGCCATTGGTTTTCGTGGCGAATACAACATCAATAATAATTTGGAGGATTTTCAGAATATTACCTTTGTCAATGGACAGACCAGTTTCAATTCAAGTATTCAGTACCCTTTTCCTGAGGGAGTCAATAAACTTACCTATGGCATCATGTTAGGCGGTGGTATTGAATTTGAATTTACGGAATTGGTAGGAGGTTTAATCGAATTTTCGGTCAATCCTGACTTGGGGCCTCAATACGATGCTCCTGCCATACCCAATGTTTTAGACCCTTTTACAGGTAATACGATTACCATTCCCGAACGACGTTTTTTGAATACTACTTTTGAAATAACGTTTGGCCTGCGTTTCTTGCGAATTGTAGAGTATGTAGATTAAAAAGGAAACGCCCTCTTAAATTAAAATTTAAGAGGGCGTTTTTGTAGACCTATAAGGCATAGATTCTACTTTGCTTGATTGATAGCCATTTATGAGAAGCAACAAAGGATTGTGAGACAAAAAATACAACAGTTAGAAAAATTCGATGTGGTTTTCCATGTCTTTGGCTTCTAAGACTTGATAGAGTAATTCGAGGCTTTTGATAACCTTACCTATTGGCGTTTGGCTGTTTTGAAAAAATGCTATCCCTGCGTGTGGTTCTCCCTGAGCATGGAGTTTTAGAAAGTCATTATCAAAGGAAACAATCACCCGTCCGAGTTCACGGGCTTTGTGTAAGTGGTCAATATCGGCGGCGGTTCGCATATCAATATCTACTACAGAAACGGCATCTATTCCCCTAGCTCGTAGCCCTTTTAGAATAGATTTACCAATATGCTCGTCTAAATAAAATTTGATTTCTGCCACGCTTATCGCTTGGAAAGTTTGGAAGGAACGCTATTTTTTAGCTGCTCAACAAAATCATGATCCTTTTTTATAAGGACTTTCATTTGCTCAATATGTGCATAGTAAAATGCCATCGCTGCGTAAACGTCTGCTAATTCGAGGTCATATTCAGAGGCTATTTCTTCGGCTGTCTTTTCTGCTCCATTATGCCATGCAACAATATCCACGACACGAATACGAGTACCTGCTATTCGTGGATGCCCTCCGCATATGTTAGGAGTGGTCTCAATTCGGTTATCTATGAAATGTTTGACCATGAATCTTTTTATGTAAATATACAGATTTTTGAGGAAAAAAGTTTAGCGTGTCCTTTTGAAAAGGCTAGGTACAAAAAAAGAGCTGGCACAAATGACCAGCTCCAAATGAAAGAAGTATTTATATGATAGTAGGGTTTCATACTCTAGTAAATTCTCTATTTACTTTTTTCATTTTTATTCTTTTCATTGTTTTTAGAATTTCCTGACATCGCTAAGGCAACAGCTCCGACTGCTAAAGCCCCCAATAATAGACCATTTCCACTATTTGAAGAACCAGCAGTATTACCACCACTACCTGAACCAGTATTACTATTTCCGCCTGTATTACTATTACTATTATTATTATTACCACCACTACCTGAACCAGTATTATTACTACCTCCCCCAGTTGGAGTACCTCCACCTGAATTTGATGTAAAAATTCCTAAAGATGATAAAGCTGTAATTCCTTGCTGTACATCACTTGCGGAATAGGAATCAATAAAGTCACTCGCCTGATTAGGCGAATATACTTCAAGTCCTAAAGCTGCCATTTGAGTATTAAATTCCATAACAAAATCCATTCTTCTTGCCTGTGTTCGAGATTCTATAATCTGACTTGCTATTAAACCTGCAATACCCATTGCGGCAAAAATAATAGCTGGATGGATTCCAATTCTAGCACCATTAATAACAGATTCATCTCCATCCCATCCTAATTGATATGCTAAACCGTTAGCTCTCATTCCCCTATTAGAAAAACCAGAATTTCCTAAAGGAGCTAACGGAAAGAATTC
>JAHDEQ010000315.1 GCA_020628755.1 Saprospiraceae bacterium | reverse complement strand
TCTTCTTTCAATTGTTGCGAAGTAGTGGTTTTTGGGGATTCAGAATTGGAGCAGCCTATTAATAAAACCGTCCAAACGAAAAAAAATAATGAACTTTTGATTTTCATTTTATGCTGTTTTGACTTGAAAAAAAAGTTTGGTCATTTCCTTTAACAGGAATTTAACCCGAATATTAAGGTTAACTAAATTAAGCCATTTTTATGTATTATAAAAATAATGAGAATGTAAGTAATTGACAAAAAACAAGGTAATACTAATCCTCATGTGCTTCGAGCAAGGCAATAATCGCTTCTCGTTCCTCAAGCGATTGAGCATATTCTAAAAGAGTTGTTCCTGTAGTAGTTGTAAAATCTTCGAGTGCTTGTTCGTTGAGCAAACCATTAACCCAATCGGTACGGTTAAATTCGACTGCCCATTCGAGTGGGCGTTTGCCGTCGGTTGGCGTATCGAGGTCAATTTTGTGGCGACTAAGGACAGGGAGAATGGCGATTGAACCTTTTTCGATGGCTTTGCGAATGGGCGAAATACCTGCTACTCCGCCATAATGTGGGTTGGCTCCTGCTTCGAGCAGGAGGTTGAGCATTCGAGCATTTTTGTAGGCCAAAAATTGAGCACTGAGCAAAAGAGTCGGTTCATTGAGGACCTCGGCTGTATTTTCTGTTTTTTCAAGCATTTCTTTGACCAATTTGTACAATTCCATACGAATGGCTTTGGTCAAAGGCGAGTGTTGTCCGTTGACAATGATAGTTGGATTCGCACCTTTTTCAAGGAAAAATTGAGCGAGTTTGACATTTTCTAAATCGACTGCCATCATGAGTGGAGTCGTATGAAAGTGGGCATCAATTTCGTTGAAATCGGTCACTTGATTAGTGAAATGTCTTACTCCAATCGTATCTTTTTTAACGATGGCTTGGAGCAATGCCGAAAGTGGCTTGCCTTCAAAAGCTTTATAATTTTTTTGTAATTCTTTTTCTTGGTAACGCATGAGTTCCTCCTTCTTACGGAGTTCCTCAGCTTCTATTTTTTTAGCCTCTTCAGCTTTTATTGCTTTGGCTTGCTGCGCCTTCTCCTGAAGGCGCTGGTGTTTGGCCATTTCTTCTTTTACAATTCTATCTCTATCAAAATTTTTGAGCAAATCGGCAATTTCATCATAGTTGTTATTTAGGGCTTCTACCAAAGGAGTTGTCCCATCCAAGTTTTGAAAAGAACTATCAGCTCCTGCATCTAAAAGAAGCAAAACGATTTCTCTGTTTTCCCAATAGACTGCCTTAAATAATGGACTTTGGCCATCTTTTCCTAGAACATTAGGACGGGCTTTTTTGCGTAAGAGGAGACCGACAATTTGAGCATTTTGATTTTCGACTGCGATGGGTAAAGCCAAACGTGCGAGTCCATCCTCGTCGTTGGGGTTGACCCAAGCATTGAGAACGGCCGCAACTTGAGCAGAATCATTATCCCGAACTGCTTTTATCAAATCAGAACTATCATATTTGAATTTGGCGGTGATACCGCTTTTGTTGGTTTTTAGTAAGTGGTCTATTTTTTGATAGAAAGCTTTGAAATCCATAGAAGGAATTTTTATATTTTACACAAGACTTTGCGTTGCAAATTGTAGTGTAAAAGTATAAAAAATTGTGTTCACGTGTTCAAGTATTCATGTGCTCAAATAAATATTATAGATAAATAGATGAGTACTTATTGTTTGATGATTTTTTCGAGGGCGATTTGATTGTTATTATTGTTCAAAACGGAGATAAAATACAAACCTGAAGGAAGATTGTTGACATCTACAGTTATATGGTCTGTTGCATTGATGGTTTGATAGATTTGTCCACTTGCGTCTAATATTTGGATGGAATACTCATCCAGATTTCCTTGTATGGTAAAAAATCCATCAACTGGATTTGGAAATACCGTCATACAATTAGCATCTACTGAAACATCAGTTGAAGAAGTTGTGGTTAGTGTTAAAGCATAATCATAAAGTTCTTCGCAAATTTCAAAGGCACTCCCTTCCCCATTGGTTAGTACGCAAATACCAATCTCATTGACTGGATCAAGATACATATCAGTAGAAACTCCATCTTCACCTCCATTGTGTCCCCAAAGTCTTGCCGTACCACCAGAATAGGATAATTCTTCTTGATACCACATGAGTCCTTGTCCAGCTTGTATAGATGGAATTTGCTCTGACCACATATCATTTATAGTTGCTGCACTGAGGATGGAGTTTGTGCCCAAAGTACCACCATTGAGGTAAGCCATCATAAATTTGCTAAGGTCAACTACATTGCTTCTTAGTTGACCATTTGGATAATCCGCAAAGCCATATTGAGGATAAGCCACAAAATTCCCTCCTGTGTATTGATAAGGTGTTGCTACATCCGCTGGGTCAAAATTAGCATAATACCATGCGGTTTTGTTCATACCAAGAGGCAAGAAAATATTAGCATTGCAATAAGCATCGAAGAGTGTTTCTGTGGCAGCTTCAACCACATAGCCTAATAAGGCTGTTCCCATGTTAGAATATTCATAAAAAGTACCTGGAGAATTCGGAAAAAAATTCCAATAATCATCATAATCAACACCATTAACAGAAAAATAGCCTTCCATACAGTCCGCTAGGCTTAACGTAGGGTCAGGATAACCATAGTAATCATTAGTCACACTTGTATCATCGTAGATAGAGGCAGTATGTGTTAGTAAATGTTTTGTAGTAACAGGTATAGTTGGATAATCAGGGATATTAAACGCCCAAGGAAGGTAATTATCGACATCATTATTGATGTTTATATCTACCTCTTCATGTGCATGCATGGTAGCAGTAGCAGTAAAAACTTTTGAAATAGATGCTAACAAAAATACTGTTGTATCTTCAACTGCTATATTATTAGCAATATTGGCAAAACCATAAGATTCAATCCAAACAACTTGTCCATTTTTTACAATAACTGTTGAAACCCCAGGAAGATTTTCCTGATTCATTTGCGATTGAATAAAATTATCAATAGCAGGACTGGGGTTGGGATTTTGAGCGAATGCAACAATTGCTGTAAAAAAAAAGAGAGCAAGAATGTTAAAAATTTTCATATAGATTTTGGCGTAAAATTTAGAGTATGAAATAGTTTTAAGCAAAATATGAACAATTGAAGTATCTATGCGAGTTTTGAACATGAGCGCGTGAACACAAAATAGCTTCGCTATTTTACCTCAAAGCCCAATTTCTGAATATCATCCCAGAAAGCAGGATAAGATTTGCCGACGACTTTGGGTTCTTCGATTTTGATGTCGCCAAGCATAGCAAGTGGAGCAAATGCCATTGCCATACGATGGTCTTCGTAGGTCGGAAATTGTGGCTCATCCATGAGGGCTTTGCCTTCAAGCATATAGTAATCTTTTTGTGAACGTTTTGAAAATTTGGCAGGTAATTTTGATA
>JAHDEQ010000053.1 GCA_020628755.1 Saprospiraceae bacterium | reverse complement strand
TTATCAATAAAATCCCAACTATACTGTTCACGGGATAAATTCCCGAATTTTCCCTAATGGGAATTTTTCCGTGAATAGTGATGCCGAAGGGGTGAAACCTTAATTCTATTTTCGTTTTTTCACCCCGTTCTCGGTATAATTCTTTTAGCATGTAGGACGACTTTTTAACCACTGAGAAATCAGAGTAACACAGAGAAAATTATACAAACAATTCCATTGCAATATTATCGGCGAGTAATTTTCCAGCTTTTGTCAATGTGAAAATATTCTTTTTTTGAAGGACGGTTTTATTGTCTAAAAAAGGCTGAATCCCTTTTCTAAAATGGACTTCGAAGGACTCGCCCATTTTGCCTAGTCGCTCCAAATCACAACCCCAAATTGTCCGCAAAGAAGTCATTATATATTCATTATAACGTTCTTCAGAACTAAGATTTTCTTTTTCAAAGGGAATTTCATTTTGCTCAATTGCTTGTAAATACTTCATGTTATGAGCGATATTCCATTGCCGACTTTCGCCATCAAAAGAATGCGCCGAAGGGCCAAGCCCTAGATATTGTTCGCCCAACCAATAATTAGAATTGTGCTTGGCGTAACAATTCGGTTTAGCAAAATTAGAGATTTCATAATGGTCATAACCTGCACTTTCTAAGCGGTCAATCAGATATTCAAATTGCCAAGCAGCTTGCTCGTCATTTGGAGCTTTGTATTTCTTCGTTTTTACAAAATGGTCGAGGGCAGTTTGTGGTTCAACAGTGAGGCAATAACACGAAATATGAGGAATTTGATGCTCTAAAACGGCTTCAATATTTTTTTGCCATTGTCGGTTGGACATGGTAGGTGTGCCGTAAATCAAGTCTATCGTAAGGTTTTGAAAACCCATTGCGAGTGCATCGTCGATGCACTGGCGCGCCTCTACGGCATTATGCGCCCGATTCATATAGTTTAAATCTTCTTCCGAAAAAGATTGAATCCCTATACTCAGCCGATTGATGGGCGTTTGGGCGAGCAAACTCAATTTTTCTTTATTCAAATCATCAGGATTCGCTTCGAGCGTAATTTCAATATCTTTATGAAAGGAATAAATTTCTTTAATTTTATTAAAAATTAAATCCAAATCCTCCACCTCCAAAAGTGAAGGTGTGCCGCCCCCAAAATAAATAGAAGACAATTTTTTGTCTGCCAAATAATCCTTTTGCAAGTCCAATTCCTGAATGATTGCTTGAACCATTCTATCCTTGGACTTCAAGGAAGTCGAAAAGTGAAAATTGCAATAATGGCAAGCCTGCTTACAAAAAGGAATATGAAGGTATAATCCTGACAAAGATTGATTTTGGCGTTTGAGATTTACTCGTGAACTACTTTTTTAGCGGCAACGCTTGCATGAAAATCTTGGGCAATGCGTTGGCTATAATCAGCAAGTAATTCAAAAATTCGGTCACGTTTTTTGGATTGTACAATAAGGCCAATATGGTGTTTTTTATTCATACGCCACCAAACTTCTTTGTCTGTAAATGACGAAGTATCTGGATGCTCAAAACGGCTTAAAGACACTACAATGCCAGCATTATTTTTTTGAACTTTAGGAAGTTTATAAGATTTGCCTTGTGCTTTGGCAGACTCCAATTTTGCCCATTCTGTCCAGAGGTTGATGCCCGAAGCGGCTTCAACCATTTCAGCCAAATGTGCACCACCTACACGAGATGCCGTTTCTAGGAAATAAAATTTTCCATCTTCATTGGCTTTGATAAATTCAGTATGAGAAGTTCCATTTTCTAAACCAAAGCCTTTTAAAATATCAGCATTCATTTTTTGTAAAGCCTTTTCTTCATCAGAGCCAATTTCCAAAGTAGCACTTTGGAAAATACCGCCTCCATGCGCTACTTCAAAAGGTGTATTTACATATTTAGAAACTCTACAAAATTTTACTTTTCCATCCACCATCAAGGTATCGGCATGATAAACATCGCCAGGTTTAAATTCTTCTACTAGGTATTTGATACGATGTTCTCCCAACTCATGTATGACTTTCCATAATTCTTCGGCATTATGAACTTTGGTAATGCCCGAAGCGGAAGCCTCGGAACGAGGCTTGACTACCCAAGGAGCTGATGAAGACTGAATAAACTCATTTATCAAATGGTCATTGAAAAGACTACTAAAACCAGGTACGTTGATGCCTTCTTTTTGAGCTTTCATACGCATGGCGAGCTTGTCTCTAAAATAGCGAGTTACCGTTTCGCCCATACCTTCGATACGAAAATGTTCTCGTACAGCAGCCGCTTTTTCTACATCAAAATCGTCGAGCGCAACAACTCTATCAATATGTGTACTTCTCAAAAGGTGAGCAACTCCTGCCAAGAGATGGTCCGTATTCCAGTGTCCGTTTGGCCCTTTTCCGAGGTAAAAAATATCGTCAATGGCTTCATAGGGCCAGGGCTTTTCTTTGTTTTCGGTAGAAGTAACGAGATAAACGGTATTGCCAGCTTCTTTAAGTGCTTTTAGGAAAGGTTCGCCTTTGAAATCGCAGGTGAGGCAGAGAAATACTTGAGGGTTCATTTTTTTATGATTTTTTTTTGGAGGTGTCAGGTGTCAGGGCGCTCCTCTAGCTCCGCTAGAGGAGTCAGTTTCGCTAGCCTTTGAAACTGACTCCTCTTTTTCGCAAAGCGAAAAATCTGACACCTGACTCCTCTTTAATTTTAAGACTGATTTTTAGCACGCATACCAACAAAGCCGATTTGAGAATTATCTGGCAATACAGCACCTTTTTTGAGTACGATGATACCGTTGTTGATACAATATTGTTCGGTTTCATGGTCTTCGAGACTAGGATGTCCCATTAAAACAACATTATTTCCGATGCGACAATCTTTGTCAATGATAGCATTTTCGATGTGGCAGTTGTTGCCAATTCCCATTGGGGGAATATTGTTTTGGGTCATCTCGACGATGGTTTCATAAGAGTCATTACCAAAAACGATGGCATTGCGAATGATAGAGTCTTCGCCTATACGAGAACGAATCCCAATAACTGCACGCTCTACCTCAGCTGCATGAATGATACATCCTTCGGCTACAACTGCTTTTTTGAATCGTGTCCCAAATATTTTTGAAGGAGCAAGCAAGCGTGGTCGTGTATAAACAATATTTTGATTGTCAAAAAGATTAAAGTCTGGAATATTATCGGTCAAGGCCAAATTGGCTTGAAAATAGGAAGAAACCGTTCCAATGTCTTCCCAATAACCTTCATAAGGGTAGCTTGCCACCGTAAGTCCACCATCAATAGCAGCAGGAATAAATTGTTTACCAAAATCGGTTGCATCGGGCATATCAGCAAACAGTTTTTTGATAACTTTCTTGCTAAAAATATAAATACCCATTGATGCTAAGAAATGTTTGTTTTGCTTGGCATATTTATTAGGCACTTCTGATTTCCAAGCATCCAAATTTTCTTTAGGTTTTTCGACAAAGCTATCAATATACCCCCCTTTATTGACTTTCATAATACCAAAACCTGGTGCATCTTTAGATGTAACAGGAATGGTTGCAACGGTCAAGTCCGCTTCTGACTGGACATGGTATTTGGCGAAAGCCTCCAAATCCATTTGATACAATTGGTCACCAGAAAGAATTAAAATATAATCATAATCATGATTGATTAAATGCTTCATACCTTTGCGAACTGCATCGGCAGTACCTTCGTACCAATTGTCATTGTTACGGGTTTGTTCGGCAGCAAGGATGTCAACAAAACCATGCGAAAAGAGATCGAAATGATACGTATTTTTGATATGTTGATTGAGCGAAGCAGAATTGAATTGAGTCAATACAAACATACGTTTAACACCCGAATTGAGGCAATTGGAAATAGGAATATCAATGAGACGATATTTTCCTCCTATTGGGACGGCTGGTTTGGAGCGCACGGCGGTTAAGGGGTAAAGACGTGAACCAACACCACCACCCAAAATCATACAAACCATTTTTATAACCATTGTTTTTCGTTTTAGTGGTTAAGCCAAAAAATTGGCATTTATTCTTTTTTTCTAAGGATAATCAATCCATCCCGAATGGGAAGTAGTACATTTTCGACTCTTTCGTCTTGATGCACTTTTTTATTGAATTCATCAATAATACGGGTATCGTTGTCATGATGTTTCTGAACGACTTTTCCACTCCACAAAACGTTATCTACTAAAATGACTCCTCCAGCATTGACTTTATCAATAACTAAATCGTAATAAAGACTATTTTCTTTTTTTCCAGCATCAATAAATACCATGTCGAAGTTAATTTCTAACTTAGGAACTATCTGTTTAGCATCTCCAATATAGAGCTGGATTTTATCTGTCAAATTAGTTTTCTCAATGTATTTTCTAATGATATGTTCGAGTTCTTCATTTGCTTCGATAGTATGAAGCTGCCCCGTTTCTGTTAAGCCTTGTGCTAGGCAAATGGCCGTGTAGCCCGTAAAAGTGCCTATTTCTAGAATGGTATTTGGCTTTTTCATCTTACTCAGCATACTGAGTAAGCGGCCTTGCAAGTGTCCCGAAAGCATTTGTGGTGAAAGGGTTTTGAGATAGGTTTCTCGTTCCAGTTCATTAAGTGCTTGACTTTGAGGACTTGTATGGTCTTGGCAGTATTTTGAGAGTTTGCTTAGCGCAAAATTCATATAAGAACACTATTTTGAACAAAAATAGTAAGCTTTTATAAAAGATGAGTCAATATTATCAATATTCTTTTGTTTGAATAAGAAAAATTCAGGGCAAATACATTTTATATGTATTTGCCCTGAATGAATTTATCCATTTTTCTAAAAAAGGATAACATTATTTTTTATAATGATTTCTTCGGCCATTACCGTTGTTGTTTCGATTGTTATTTCTTCCACCACGACCGTTGTTGCGGCCATTGGAGTACCTGCTATTACGATCTCTATCATTTCTGTCTCTATCGTTTCTATCGTAACGGTCGTTGGTACGTTTACGGCGACGATTGGCGTTTGCCAAATTATCAATAGAAGTATTTTCGACGAGGGTTAATTGGCCATTGGATAGTACTTCTAAGTCTGTTCTGATGATTTCGTCACTGACATAATGTTCTTTATTCCAAGTGCGGTAGGCCAATTTCATGTATGAACCAATAACGGTAACAAATCCGTCTTTTATAGGGCCAGGCTCCATTTCAAGTGCTTTTTGGATAAGCACTTGCACATTGTGTCCATAATGTCGAAAGCGAGTATCAATACTTGGATATTTGATTTTATTAGGTTTTTTCTTGTAGTCTTCAGGGCGTGGGTGTTCTCCACCTGGCGGAATTACTTCTATATTGTATTCGGCAATACGAAAAATGTGTTTCCACAATTTTTCTTTGTAATCTTCGATATTGCGATTTTGCGGATGCATTTGTTGAATCAAATCAACAATTTGCTCTACAAATGCTTGGCGTTCTTCATCATTTTCAATGGTAGTGGCATGCTTTACAAGCATTTGCACGTTTCTTCCATATTCAGGAATAATCAGAAGGGGTTTTTCGGAGTTGTACTCCATATTATGTGTTTCAAATCTCATGATTGTCATTTATGAGGAAAACTCTTTAAAATTTTCCAAGCTAATAAAAAGGAGAGCTAACGCTAGAAAATACTTATCAGGTCTTGGTGCAAATAGCATAATAGTGTATCAAAACACATAATAAGGACTAAACTAGGAGAGTTACTCTTGGTTCTAGAAGGTTCTTTTGTTTTAGGTTTTGATGTTAAAGAACCTTATCAAAAGTTTTGCGAAAATAGCAAATTAATTATTAAAATATACTATTGACAAGAAAACTAATTTAAAATAGTGTGTTTGTTTGGATTATTCAACGGTTACTGATTTGGCCAAATTGCGTGGTTGGTCAACATTGCAGTCTCGCATAATAGCTATATGATAAGACAATAACTGCAAAGGAATAACCGACAATAAAGGCGTAAGGGGTTCATCTGTATAAGGAATCTCAATACAATAATCAGCAATTTTTCTGATTTCTTGGTCTCCTTCATTTACTATTGCAATAATCTTACCTTTTCTTGCTTTTACCTCTTGGACATTGCTCGCTATTTTTTCGTAAGCACTTTTATTGGTAGCAATTACGATAACGGGCATATTTTCGTCAATCAATGCAATAGGGCCATGTTTCATCTCTGCGGCAGGGTAGCCTTCGGCATGGATATAGGAGATTTCTTTGAGCTTGAGCGCACCTTCTAAGGCTACAGGAAAATTGTAGCCTCTACCTAAATACAATGCATTCGTAGCATCTTTGATTTCCTGAGCTATGTATTTGATATGCGAATTTTTTTCAAGAATTTTCTCAACTTTTTTGGGAATATTCTCTAATTCGTCCAATAGTTGTAAGTAATATGACCTTGGAATTGTACCCTTGGCATAACCTAAATGAATGGCCATAAGTGTTAGCAAGGTAACTTGTCCTGTAAATGCTTTTGTAGAAGCTACTCCAATTTCGGGACCAGCATGAATGTATGAGCCCGAGTCTGTCATACGTGCAATGGAAGAACCTACAACATTTACGACTCCATAAATTAGTGCTTTCTTGTTTTTGGCCAATTCTAGTGCTGCAAGTGTATCTGCAGTTTCGCCTGATTGAGAAAGCGCTATAATCACATCATTTTCGTCAATTATAGGATTGCGATACCTTAATTCTGAGGCATATTCAACTTCTACAGAAATACGAGCCAATTCTTCAAAAAGATATTCTGCAATAAGTCCAGCATGCCAAGACGTTCCGCAGGCTGCAATGATGAAGCGGCGCGCATTGATAATGCGTTCATAGCTCGCCTCAATTCCGCCTACTTTCACCCAACCTTCGGCGGCACTCATGCGCCCACGCATACAGTCAGCTATGGTTTTGGGTTGCTCATAAATTTCTTTGAGCATGAAAGAATCAAAATCACCTTTTTCGAATCGCTCTAACTTTAGGTTTAATTCTTCAATAAAAGGAGATTGGATTTTATTGTCTATCGTTTTGATTTGTAAATCGCCACTACGATTGACAACTGCTATTTCTTCATCATTGAGATAGACTACTTTTTGAGTATATTCGATAAGAGGAGTAGCATCAGAAGCCATGAAAAATTCATCTTCCCCAAGTCCTATTACAAGTGGGCTTCCTTTGCGTGCAGCCACAATTTTGTTGGGATCTTTTTTGTCAATAACGACAATGGCATAAGCACCAATGACCTTGGTCAATGCTACTCTTACGGCCTCCTCGATAGGTAGATTGTCTTGCCGTTGCACTTCGTCGATTAGATGAACCAATACTTCCGTATCGGTTTCGCTTTCAAAAGTATGGCCTATTTTGATTAATGCTTCTTTGATAGAGGCATAATTTTCAATAATTCCATTGTGTATAAGAGCAAGCCGTCCATCTCCAGATTGTTGAGGATGTGCATTTACATCGTTAGGCTTGCCATGTGTAGCCCAACGCGTATGTCCCATACCGAGTGAGCCATTTACTTTTTTGTCTTTAGCAAATTGAAGTAAATCTTTGACTTTGCCTTTCTTTTTATAAACATTCAAGTCGCCATTGAGAATGGCGACTCCTGCGCTATCATAACCTCTGTACTCAAGACGTTGAAGCCCTTTCATAACGATAGGAAAGGCTTCTTTTTTACCGATATAAGCAACAATGCCACACATTTTTTACTTGTTTTAAAGTTGGGTGTAAGTTAATTTAAGCTTTATAGGATAGGTACTATGATTAGCACCATAGATTATAGTTCGTGCAAAATCAACAGGCTTTGGAAATGGTTGTATAAACATTTCTGATTGAGCTGTACCATCAATGATACGTTGTACATGACCTGAAATATTCATTGTATATTTTTGTACATTACCACTTTCTTGTCGAACTGTACCACCAAACTCATCTAAAGACGATGTGTTGATAGCTATAGCAGCATCTTCTACCAATACTCTATTTTCTTCAACTTCTTCTAATACAATTAGTTGCTCATTGGGCGAATAATTATCACCAACTTGGTCTAAATCCGCTATAAAAAACTCTAATTCTGCTTTATTTATAATGACATTTCCTAGGTCTGTAATATTTGGAAAGTCTAATTTAACAAGCGGCCCCGAAAATCCTTGCATAAATACTAGGCTATCGCCTAGTATTTCATCGTCAATAAAGCTGTCAACAGGTGCGCCCGTTCTTGATTGTTCAATTTGAAGCGTTTTGACGCTAAATTCTGTAAAGTAAAAATTGAACTCACGTGTAAAAGCTCCGTCTGTATAATATAGCGTAAGTCGTGTATCAATAGATGCTAAGTCAAATGCCATCATACCTGTATTGATAGACTTAGGGCGTATTTGGATACCTTTCAAATCGTTTATAAAAAGATCGCTATCAGTGTAGGACAAACTATCTAACTCATATAATTCTTGACCAAAATTAAAGTTAAGTTTAATGCGTTCTTGCGGCGGGCGTTGATATAGAGAGTCGGCCTCAAAGCCATCACGATAGATATTCATAAATACACTATCGTTAGGACTTGGTCTAAAAGTCGTACTTCCGATTTTAGAGGTTTCTGTTTCAAAAGACTGATTTGAATAATAAATTGAATCTCGGCTAATATCTTCAGTTACTCTAAAAATTTCTATTTCATATTCTTCGTTGGCATTGCCATAAACACCATCATTGCTATATGCCAAACTCAATACAACTGAATCAAAAGCATTTACAGGAAAAGCAGGATAAATCTGTGGTGCAATTAAGCGAAATTGGCCATAAATACTGCACTCCGTTTGGCCTAAGAATGGGTCTTCAAAGATGCCACAAGGATATTTTGGATACTCTGTATTTGGAGCATAAACAATGATAGAATCTTCTAATATTGTTGTTGAAGTAACATCAAAATCATCCTTAAAAATGATGTCAGCGGCATCAGAAGCCAACAATTCGGTATCTAAAACTAAAGCATCGTTGCAAGCGGCAATACCAATCAATCCCAATAAAATGAAAAAATAAATTCTAATAGAATTTTTCATCCAGCTAAATAATTTTGTTGAAATGATAGAAGTGTCAAAATAAGAATAATAAAGAGGTAAAAACGATATGAGTTGTTTTTACCTCTTTACATATTAGAGTGGATTAAGTACAATAAAAGGTTGTATCTATACGAAACGTATAGATTTGGTTATGACTCTTCGACTTCTTGTTCGAGCAAAGAGTGATAAAATTCCAAATATTTTGGCAAATAATCTTCCGTTCCTTGATAGTCTAACATCGGAATATCAAGTCCAGCCAATAATTTGTCTGTTTCTTCACTATATGACTCACTTCCTTTGATAATAGCATCAGAAAATGCTGCAGCACCTTGCAACAATCTAATATTGTCTCCTTCTTGAAATGCACTTAAATCTTCTAACTCCAAATTGTTGATAGATGCTTTTTCCAAAAACGCACTACTAAAAGTATTTTCCAATGTTTGGTTATACATAGAATAAACTACTTGTGCATCTTGAAAAAGAGGTTCTTGCTTATATGCTTTTTTGAGATAAAAAGGAATTAAGCTCGTCATCCAACCATGACAGTGAACGATGTCAGGTGGCCATCCAAATTTTTTGACCGTCTCTAGTACACCTTTGCAGAAAAAGACCATGCGATCTTGATTGTCTTCAAAAGGCTTACCTTCAGAATCTTCAAAAACCGATTTGCGCTTAAAAAATTCATCATTGTCCAAAAAATAAACTTGCATCCTTGCACCAGGTAAAGAAGCAACTTTTATAATCAATGGATAATCGTCATCGTCAACAATAATGTTCATACCCGACAAGCGTACAACCTCGTGCAAGCGATGACGACGCTCATTGATAGTCCCAAAACGGGGCATCAATACACGTATTTCCATTCCTTTCTCTTGGACATATTGTGGTAGTTTCCTTGCTATTTCGGAGATTTCAGAAAGCGCCGTGTAAGGCTGCATCTCTTGTGTGACGATTAATACTTTCTTTTTACTCATAGATATTTTATATGGATAAGACTCTCTAAATATTTTCCTACAGGTTGTGTAGAATAATTGTTAAGAGAGTTATATGTTTTAGTCAATTCAATATATTTTTCCTCTCCTTATGAGAGAACATGGTTTGCAAAGGTAGTAAAAAAAAGCCATTTTTTTACTTATTCAGGCTTTCATTTCTAGGACATAACACCAAAAATCGTTTATATTTGGCCAATTTTTGATAACAAAACAATCTATAGTTGATGTTGGTTTTTAAAAAAGTAAGCAATCTTCAAAAGCACCTAAATAAGGTGAGAAAGAGTGGTCAAAAAATTGGTTTTGCACCAACAATGGGTGCCTTGCATCAAGGCCATCTCTCCTTAATTAAACAGTCAAAAGCTCAAAATGATTGTACAGTGTGCAGTATTTTTGTAAATCCAACACAATTTGATGATAAAAAAGACCTTAAAAAATACCCTCGTACAACAAGTCAGGACACCGCTTTGTTAGAAAGTGTAGAGACAGAAGTACTCTTTTTGCCGTCCGTTGAAGAGGTTTATCCGTCCAATCAAGTCGTTCGCAACGACTTTGATTTTGGTCAGTTGGCCAAAGTCATGGAAGGGGCTTTTCGAGAAGGACATTTTGAAGGAATGGCGCAAGTCGTTAATCGTTTGCTCGAAATTGTGCAACCGCACAATCTGTACATGGGACAAAAAGATTTTCAGCAATTGACTATTGTTCGAGATTTGCTTCGACAAACTAATTCAAGTACTAATTTAGTCATGTGCCCAATCATACGTGAGCAAGATGGTTTGGCCATGAGTTCAAGAAATGTTCGCCTAAGTCCCGAAAACCGTCAAAAAGCAGTTGTTTTATCACAAACATTGCTCAAAGTCAAAGAGCGTTTAGGTCAGGCATCTATAGCAGAATTGGAGTCATTTGCAATGACTCACCTAAAACTGCCCGACTTCCGACCCGAATATTTTCAAATTGTAGATGGAGTTAGTTTGCAAGCTATAGAAAACTTAGAAGATTCAAAATTAATTGTTGCTTGTGTAGCTTGCTGGGCAGGCGATATTCGGTTGATAGATAATATGATTTTTAAAAATAATCTGAAATAGCAATGCTTATACAACGATTCAAATCAAAAATACATCGTGCTACCGTTACACAAGCGGATCTCAATTATATTGGTAGTATAACTATTGACGAAGATTTGATGGATGCTGCAAATTTTATCGAAGGTGAACGAGTACAGATTGTCAACAACAATAATGGCGAACGCTTAGAAACCTACGTCATCAAAGGTGAGCGTGGTTCGGGCACTATATGTCTCAATGGAGCAGCCGCCCGCAAAGTAGCAGTTGGCGATATCGTGATTATCATTGGTTATGCTTGGATGACGATTGAGGAAGCCAAAGTGTTTGAGCCTGCTGTAGTATTTCCTAACGAAAAAAATCAAATCATTCGATAACTTATTTCAATAAGTGTACGTAAACCAACAAAAAAATATTCTGAAAAATCTAGCTATAAATATTCTAAAGTTCGTCTTGTTTTTGGGAGTTGGAGTAGCCATCCTCTATTTTGTTTTTCAAAATCTCAATGAAAAGTACGTACAAGAATGTATTGCCAAAGGCAATCTTGCTGCGGATTGTAAGCTAATGGACAAAATAATTGCCGACTTCAAAAGTGTTAATTATTTTTGGATTCTCGTTACTTTAATCTGTTATACGATAAGCAATATTAGTCGAACTGTCCGTTGGAATGCACTCCTAAAGCCACTTGGATGTCAGCCTCGATTTATCAATTCCTTTCTGACTATTATGATTGGTTATGGAGCCAATTTGCTTTTGCCTCGTTTGGGCGAAGTCATGCGGCCAGCCTATTTTGCACGCTACGAAAAACTTGCCTTTGAAAAGGTTATGGGAACAACAGTAGTTGACCGTATCTTGGATCTGATTTCGATTGTATTAGTGACTGCTTTTGCAATGTTGTTGGAGTATGAGCGTATTTGGAATTTCCTATCCGAAAATCTAGGGGATAAAGTCAATAATTTGCTCAATAGTTCCTTTATTATCGTTGCGCCGTTGTTAATGATTGCCTTCGTAGGATTAATATATGTGAATCGAAAACGCTTGGCTAAACTACCTTTCTTTACAAAAGTCAAAAATATTCTTAAAGGATTTTGGGATGGGCTTATTTCTATTAGCAAAGTAGATAAACCTTTGTGGTTTATTTTTCACAGTATTAATATTTGGGTCATGTATTTTTTGATGATGCGATTGGCTTTTTATGCTTTTGAGCCAACCGTAGGACTTCCCGCAGTTGCAGGTTTGATTGCTTTTGTCTTTGGAGCATGGGGGATTGTCATCCCATCGCCTGGCGGCATGGGCAGTTTTCATGTATTGACTATAGCTGCTCTGGCCTTGTATGGGATAGATTATGCCGACGCATTTTCTTTTTCAAACATTAGTTTTTTCTCTATCCAATTAGGAATCAATGCACTTTTTGCAGTACTTGCAGTTATTTTAATACCTATTGTCAATAAAAATTATAAACCTATCTTACACCAAAAGGACTCGGATAATCCAATATGATTGGAAGTATAAATTCAAAGATAAAAAACAGCCAAAGCCTACCACCATTGTTAGCACAATGGCGGTTCAAAAGCTACCAAATAGTTTTTACCAATGGTTGTTTTGACTTAATACATTTGGGGCATCTACATTATTTGGCCGAGGCAAAATCCTTAGGAGACAAATTAATTGTAGGTGTCAATTCCGATGCTTCTGTACAACGACTCAAAGGCCAGCACCGTCCTATAAAAAATCAACAAACAAGACTAAATTTATTAGCAGCACTACAATTTGTAGATGCAGTTATTCTTTTCGAGCAAGACACACCTTACGAATTGATAAAAATAGTACAACCCAATATCCTTGTCAAAGGAGGTGATTGGCAGCCTCACCAAATTGTAGGTTCAGATATTGTTCTCCAGAGTGGAGGCGAGGTACGAAGCCTACAATTTATCCCAGGATATTCAACAAGCCGTTACGAGCAAAAAATCAAAGAAAGCTGAGGACACAATAGCATATAAATGCAAAAAAGGCTTGCCATATTACTGACAAGCCTCAATTTGAGTATTTTTTAGAAGTCGATTTATCCCAAAAGCCTAGTAAAATCTCTTTAGGGACTTAGCAAAGAATAGCCTACGCAGTTAGACCGATTCTTTGTGTAGTTTATTTTTTCTAACTCCCTTATCAGAGTATATCTTCAAGTGTATATATTGTTATTTTATACCGATAAAAAAAGTGAGAAAGAACCAACCCTACCCCCCAATAGACTGGTCCTACTCACTTCAAGGTCCGAAGACCTTTTCTTTATGACGCTTTTACAAAGCGCATTTATATTTTTTATATTAAGAACTTTATTAAGGATGAGTAAAGAACCAGCCCTACCCCCCAATGAGACTGGTTCTACTCACCTTAAGACCACAAGTGGTCTTAATTCTTAATTCAAACTCAAATTAATTTCAAAAATACATGAGAGGGGAATTGTGCTAAGGATTCTTTCATCACAGCATCGTACAGTCACGCTCCTTATAAAGCAAGTAATATGCCACAAATTTTCCAGTAAGAAAGTGGCAAAACATTAATAAGTAATCCTCTAAAACTACTTAAGTATTGAGCTGTATTTGTGTTTCTCATGTATATTTTCAAACAAGTTTATTTTTACATCTTTTTGCAAAAAAAATGCCTCAACCAAAATTAATTTTTTGTCTTTTTAGACAAATAAAAAATTAAATGGAGAAGCTAATCGGTTTATTAGAGAAATAGTATTTGCAAAAATTATATTTTTTAAAATGCATTTCTCTTTTTATACTTGTTTCTGATTATCTTATTTGCATGAATAATGCCAATATGAACGGCCTCTTTATTTAATTTCAATTTGGTGTGACATTAAGTTTGACCTGATTTTAAACAAATAAGTAATATGTTTGTCCATTATGGCATACAAACGCTAGGTTTTTCTGTCGTTTTGGCAGAAAAACTGTGATGGCATAGCCTTTGACAAAATGGAATTGTAGAAAATGTAAACCAAATACTATTATCTGATTTAAAAAGATACGCTCAATGCAAAAAGGACAAATTTCAGTACAAACGGAAAATATCTTTCCGATTATCAAACAATTCTTGTATTCTGACCAAGAGATTTTTCTTCGCGAATTGGTCTCTAACGCCGTAGATGCTACTTCTAAACTTAAAACTCTGGCTGCCAGAGGAGAAGTAAATAAGGAAATTGGTAATACGACAATTGACATCATCCTCAACGAAGATGCTAAAACCCTTACTATTAGAGACCGAGGTATCGGTATGACCGAAGAAGAAGTCAAAAAATACCTCAATCAAGTTGCTTTTTCAAGTGCTCAAGAGTTTCTTGAAAAATACAAAGACGAAAATGCCATTATCGGGCATTTTGGACTTGGTTTTTACTCGGCGTTTATGGTTGCAGACAAAGTAGAGGTGCAAACGCATTCATATCAACAAGATGCTTACGGTGTGACGTGGTCGTGTGAAGGAGACCCTGAATATTTTATTGAAAAAAATGAAAAAACAGAGCGTGGCACTGATATTATTTTACATATCAGCGAAGACAGCACTGAATATTTAGAAAAAAATCGCATTCAAGAACTACTAGACAAGTACTGTAAGTTCTTGCCCGTTGAAATTCGTTTTGGTACAAAAACCGAAACCATTTATGAAGGAGAGGGCGATGACAAAGAAGCAAAGGAAATTGAAGTTGACAATATCGTCAACAATCCAAATCCACTTTGGAGAAAACAACCTTCGGAATTGACGGATGATGACTATCGCAATTTTTATAATGAATTGTATCCTTACTCCACTCCTCCAATGTTTTGGATTCACCTTAACATTGACTATCCATTCAATTTGACGGGAGTATTATATTTTCCAAAATTGAATAATTCTTTAGAGGTTCAAAAGAATAAAATTCAACTCTATTCTAATCAAGTTTATGTAACGGATGAGGTGAAGGAAATCGTACCTGAATTTTTGACACTATTACATGGTGTGATTGATTCGCCAGATATTCCATTGAACGTTTCCCGTTCTTATCTGCAAAGCGATAGAAACGTAAAGAAGATTACGGGTTATATCACCAAGAAAGTTGCCGACAAACTCAACGACCTTTTCAAGAAAGATCGTGCTGAATACGAAGAAAAATGGAATGACCTAAACGTCTTTGTAAAATACGGAATGTTGTCAGAAGATAAATTCCACGAAAAGGCAGTCAATTTTGCTTTGTTAAAAGATGTGGACGGCAATCATTATACGATCGAAGAGTTTAAAGATAAAATCAAAGACAACCAAACGGATAAGCACAACAAAATCATTTTGTTGTACACCAATAATACTGACGAACACGATAGTTACATCAAATCGGCTCAAAATGGTGGTTACGAAGTCTTGCACTTTGACCAAATGATTGACAATCATTTTATGCAGCATATCGAGTATAAACTCAATGATTATACTTTTGTGCGCGTTGATTCTGATACAGTTGACAATTTGGTTCAAAAAGACGAAACTAAGGAATCTGTTCTTAGCGAAAAGGAGCAAGAAAAAGTATTGGGTCTGTTTAAAGACAGCATTGCTACACCTGCTGCCAATGTCGAAATCAAAGCCTTGTCGCCCGAAGACCAGCCTGTGATTATCACCAAGCCTGAGTTTATGCGCCGCATGAAAGAGATGCAAGCCTTGCAAGGTATGAACATGAGCGCAATGCCCGATTCTTACAATGTAGTCGTCAATTCAAACCATCCTTTAGTAGCTGAGAAATTATTGAAAATGCGAAGCGAGGATAAAAAATCTGAATTTACAAGCCATTTATACAATTTGGCTTTGTTGAATCAAGGAATGCTTAAAGGTGCTGACTTGACGAAGTTTATCAATAAGAGTTTGGACTTTTTGAAGTAAAAAAAACTTACTTAAAACTATCGTTGGAATTAAATAATTCCAGCGATAGTCTATTGACAAGTATTGGACTTTCTACGTATCTTTATGGTATGGATAAATACATTCAATATATCAGTATAAATCCCAAAATACGTTTTGGAAAACCTTGTATCGTAAATACAAGAATTGCAGTCGTAGATATTTTAGAATGGCTAGCAGCAGGCGACTCACAAGAAACAATTTTAGAAGATTTTCCAGAATTGAAAAAAGAACATATTTTAGCGGTCTTGACATTTGCAGCAAATAGAGAGCAAATAACCAAAATATTAGCTGCTTAATGAATCTTTTGCTCGATGCTAATCTTTCTTGGAGACTTATCAAAAAATTAGAACCCACTTATAATAAAGTCTTTCATGCGAACCAAATCGGTTTGACTATTCCTCCCTCTGATATTGAAATATGGAAATGGGCAAAATTAAACAATAGCATCATCGTTACAAATGACGACGATTATTACTATTTAATGCTTCAAAAAGGTTTTCCTCCTAAAATAATTTTGCTTAGAACAGGAAATCTCAACACTTCAAAAACAGCTACTCTACTAATGAACAACCATCTCAAAATAAAATTATGGGATAAAAATAATACTTTTGGCATCTTAGAAATTATCTGAATCTTCTACTTCATCTTTGCCTTTCTTACAACCCTCGATAAAATACTCGGAAAAAAGCGTTTTAAATAAACCGCTAAGATTTCTGACCTTCCAATATAAACTTCTTCTTTTTGACGATAAGTCGCTTTTACAATTTTCTGGGCGCACTGTTCAGCAGTAATTCCTTGTTCTGTTTTTTCATCCATTGCGCCATGTTTTGCACCATCGCCACTCAAAGAATTTTTAGAAATATCGGTACTTACAAAACCAGGGCAAACCATCGTTACTCGAACGCCATTATCATAATATTCTGAACGCAATCCATCAAAAAAACCATGCAAAGCATGCTTTGCCGCCGCATAACCCGAACGAAACGGCGCAGCAAATTTTCCCATCAAACTAGAAGTGACTACAAATTGTCCTGAACCGTTTTTGACAAAATGTGGAAGCAAAGCTTTGGAAAGAGCAACCGTTCCAAAAAAATTGACTTGCATCAGTTTATGATAAACTTCCATTTCTGTATCCAATACTTTAGCTCGTTGGCTAATTCCTCCATTATTGACTAAGACATCAATACGTGGCGATAAAGCTAGTGCTTGTTCTACCTTAGAAGGAAGTTCGTCTTCCTTTGCTAAATCGACTGTAAGAATGTGTACTTTATCAGGATTGGAACAATTGGCTTTTACTTTTTCGAGGGCTTCTTGACGACGCGCGGATAAAATTAGGGTAGCATTGGCTTTGGAAAAGGCATAGGCCATCGCTTCGCCGATGCCTGAAGATGCGCCTGTAATCCAAACCGTTTTGTTATCAAATGTCATGTAGTTTTTTTAGTACATACAGTATAATAATTGTAGAGGCTGTTTTAGCTGCCATTATTGACTTTCAGCGACTCAAGTCGCTGCTACAATTACTCTTTCTTTTGTTTCCAAAGTGCACCATATTCTTCTACCAAGATGTTGTCATAATCATCTGCTTTTTGGAAAAGGTGCTGGAATAATTTCATTCCTGTATCATTATTGAAATAGCGGTCATAAATCAAAAGCGATAAAATAATATCATTTCCTTTGACACTAAAAGTCAATCCTTCAACATGATTATTTTGTCGCAGCATATACTCGTACAAAGGTTTAATATTTTCTTTGGGCAAAGTACATAAATGTGCATCGCCTACGATAAGACCCGTTTTTTCGTGGTAAGAAATATTGATGTAAGCACTTCCTTTTTGGACTTGCCAAGAGTTGGGGCCACGACGAGATAGCTCTGTTTGATAGCCCATATCAACAAGCAAACTTTCTATGGTTCGAGAAATACCGACGGGTTCGTATATCATTGCTTCCGAAGGAAGCTTTGCTTTTTTCCCACAATGTGGACAATAGCCATTGTCAATTGTATTTTCAAATACCAGATTTAGACAAGACTCGCATCGAATACCAATTTTACCATCCGATTTTTGAAATTCGTTTATCGTTTGACTGAGTTTTTCGATGGGCAAACAAAAACCAATAGAGTTGCCATCTTTCATGATGAAAGTATTGACTCCTATGATATTTCCGTCGGTATCAATGAGTGGTCCGCCGCTATTGCCAGGATTGAGGGCTGCGTCGTGCTGAATATAAGTTACGTCTCCTTGCAAGTGTTTTGTATTGGAAACGATACCTTGAGTCGCCGAAAACTTTAGTCCCAGTGGGTGCCCAATGGCAACCACTGTTGCGCCTTCATTTATATCTGCCGTACTTCCTAGAGCTACTTTTGGTATTCCTTCGTTAAAAGGTGCTTCCAAAAAAGCCAAATCGTGGTGTTCATCCACAAAAATGACTTTTGACAATTGCTTTTCCATGACCTTACCATCAATAACGACTTCTCGATTGTCTCGAACAACGTGTTCATTGGTCACAATAAGTCCAAACTCTTTGAGGTAAAATCCCGTCCCAATACTATGCGGCGTTGCAATCTGAACAATAACTTTTTTATATAAATCAATTACTTCTTGTATCATAAGTTATCATTCCGTTTTACTAAGGTTAAGGTCTTTCATCATTTCGAGGTAGGAAGCCGCAAACTCAACCAGTGAACCAAATTTGAGCAAACGTGTATTGGGATTAAAATTGGGATATTCGTGCTCATTTTCATCCTCTATATGTTCGATAGCTCTTTTGATGGCTCTTTTATTGAGTTTATTGTTTTCGATATAAGACAAAGAAAAACCCAAAGCCCTGAAGTATTCTGCCTCTATGATCTGATAAAATAACTGAAATAGCTCTCGGTCGGGTTTTGGTACCGAATAATTGAATAAGCAGTAGCCTACAATATAACCTGGCACAGCTAGAGCAATTTCGTGATGCCCGTTCTCGGCATACCAATCCATGTTGTGCAACTCGCCTTCGATAAACCCGACCACCTTATCGTGATTGACGGGCGTAGTGATGCCAAAGGTAGAAGTTACATTATAAAACTCTCTAAAAAATTCTTCTTTGGGTCGGTTCAAAAGGTCTTTAAACTCTTTTTGTAGAACCTGATTTTTATGAATATTAGTTTTGTTGTCTTTGGCAAAATACAAACGGTGCATTCGCTCCAAGGCTTCCATTGCGAAGCCTTCGGGCTTGGTTAGGTAATCTAATTTATAGGCCAAGTTCAAAAACAAATAACCAAATCCTCCTGGATATTTATCAATATCAGGCTTGCCTGAATTGTAAACTTCGAGTACCTCATGAATTTTTTTGACAAAAAAATGGTACTTAACGTCCTTTTCTTCCTTTGGTATTTCAGCAAGTATATCGGCATCAGGCAAGTAAACCGAGTCAAATTCATCAATCAATAAATCATCTAACTTATCGGAATTGGTAGCCAATTCTTTTATAGCAAAATACAATTTATAAGGAGAACCATCCAAGGTGTAGGTATCAAAAACCATGAGGATATTGCCCTCGTCGTCGAGGGCATAGCGACTGTATTTGAGGTCAAAATTTGCTTCAACCAAACGTCTCAAAAAACCAATATTGAGGGCTTTGGTTTTGGCAACAATCGTCTCAACTTTTACTTTTTTGGCACTGGCTGAACCAATAATTTTTTTAGAACCCTGAATAATTTCAAAGGTATAAGTTCCATTGTCACGATTCCAAGTGACATTATTTTCTTCCTTATCTTGAAGATAATGGAAGAATAATTCGTAGGAATCTAAGAATTTACCTTCATCAAATAGCTTTAGCGATTGGTCCCATGCATCATACTGTTGCTTCGTTTTGTAAGCATCAGAGTAGCGACCAAATTTAATTTTTGGCTGGGAGGTTTCGTCCTCCTCGCCTCCAAAAATTCGACTAAAGAAACTCATTTGACTTGTCTGTATATTATTGTTTTCTTTTACTCTTTGTGTAATTATTTATTTAGGAGGCGAAAAATACTACTTTTGAAGGAAATTATTAAACTTCAACATAAAAAGCTGTATTATCTAAAATCTCAAATTTGAGAACTATGTCACAGTTTCGAACGACACTCAAAATTCCGCCTTTTCCTTATTCTTTTGAACACAAAGATACTATTTTAAGTATAGGTTCTTGTTTTGTCGAAAATATGGGCAAGCGATTTAAGCAATTGAAGTTCAATTGCTTGCTAAATCCTTTTGGGATTTTGTACAATCCTATTTCGATTGGCCAAGCCCTTACCGCTATCATAGACAGAAAAAAATATTCCAAAAATGATTTAATCTATCACAACGAGCGTTGGCATAGTTTTGACCATCATAGTATTTTTTCGGATAGCGATGCAAATGAGGTTTTGGAAGGCATCAATTTTTCTATTCAAAAAGCATATCAATTTTTATCAAAAACCAATCGTTTGATTTTGACTTTGGGAACTTCTTTTGTGTACGAAAATCAAGTTTCTCAAAAAATAGTTGCCAATTGTCATAAAATTCCTGCCACTGAATTTCATCATTTTCAATTGTCGGTTTCGGAAATTGTTCTTCATTTAAAAACGGTTTTGGAGCGATTAAAAAATCAAAATTCAGCTTTAGAAGTTTGTATTACGGTGAGTCCGATTCGGCATATTCGTTTGGGTTTGGTAAAGAATCAGCGGAGCAAGGCGGCTCTGCTTTTGGCAACACAACAATTGTGTAAAGAATTAGATTTTGTCCATTATTTTCCTGCTTATGAAATTGTATTGGATGATTTGCGTGATTATCGTTTTTATGAATCGGATATGATTCATCCGAACCAACAAGCGATAGATTATATTTGGGAGCAATTTGGTCAAGTTTGTTTTTCGGATAATACCCTTGCCCTCAATCAGCAACTCGAAGCCATCGCACGGGCGGTGGCTCACCGCCCGTTTGCCCCCGACTCTGCCCAGCACCAAAATTTTAAATATTCACAATTACAAAAAATCAAAATACTTGAACAGAATTATCCTTTTTTGAATTTTGAAGAGGAGAAAGCACATTTTTCTTAAATTTGGTTCTTTTAAATTTTAGGTATTTGATTGAATTTAAAATAGCTAATAAATTGTATTCGCTGACTTTAGTCGGCTGAATGATTCGTAGAACCTGCCGACTAAAGTCGGCGGTTACGACCAACTAAACTTAATTTTTAAACATACTTGATATTTTTTTGAAGCAGAATGCTTCGATGAACAAAAATAAACTACACAAAATCCTTTGGTATTTAGCAGCATCATATTCTTGTGTTATTTTTTGCCTTT
>JAHDEQ010000314.1 GCA_020628755.1 Saprospiraceae bacterium | reverse complement strand
TTCCCGTGAATAGTGATGCCGAAGGGGTAAAACCTTCATTTCATTTTCGGTTTTTACCCCGTTCTCGGTATAATTTCCCGACTTGTGGATACACTACAACTGCGCAGGTAGGTTTGTCAAAGAAGGAAACAGATTAATCTTTATTTAAAAAGCTCAAGCAGCTTTGCAATTATTACAATAACCTGTAGCTTCTATATTGATATTTTCGATTTGTAGGTTAGGCAATTGGATGCTAACTTCTTGATCTAAGTGTACGCAAGATACCGTTTCACAGCTTTTGCACTTGAAATGAACGTGTTGGTGAATATGATTTTCGGAAGAGCAGCTTTCGCCACAAAGGGCATAATAAACATCATCTTTATTGATATGTGCTTTGTGGATAACTCCTTTTTTTAGGAAGGTATTGAGGATTCGATATAAAGTTACTCGGTCAAAATTGTCTAATTGGTTTTGCAATGCTGATACAGGCATTGCAGAGTTATAAGCCTTGATTAAGTCCAAAACCTGAATGCGAGTAGTCGTAGCTTTGAGTTTTTTTCGATGCAAAAGCTGTTGTGACCAATTTTGATTTGTTTTCATGACCTTTGTATTCTTTAAAATTTTAAACTTAACCCTAGACTAATATTGATACCCAAATCATCAGCAAAATATCGGAGTCTGTTCAAATAATCTCGATAGGCAACATTGAGCAAATTATCGGCTTTTGCAAAAAGCCGAAGACGGCTTTTGGGCAATTGCAGGTCTCCACTCATTTGAAAACCAATCAAATTATAACTATCTGGTGGCAAGGCAAAATCTTGTCCTTCTAACAAGTTATTTTGTCGAAAGACGTATTTATTTGATAATTCAAATTCTATATTTTCCAAGCCTTTCCATTTGGAAATCGTATAATTGAGTCTAGTAGTTACATTATTAGAAGGCATAAACAATAAAGGCATATTATGCTCCAAGTCCATACCTCTAATATAGCTATAAGTTGCCTTGAGACCCAAAGATTCGCTCAATTTATAATGCCCCGACACATCCAAACCATAAATGCGAGCATCCGTTTGTTCATATTTAAAAACAGGAAATGCACCCCGAATCGTCAAACGAAATTCATCTTGTGGATTGAGAAAAATATAGTCCTTAAATTGTTGCACATAGCCCAAGGCTTCAAAGGAAAGGCGATCGCCTAAACGTCCAGAAATGGAAAGTGTCGTTTTGAACGAATGTTCTGTATTTAAGTCCGTGCTTCCTTCCTCTATACCACTCACGCCTTGATGCAAACCAAAACTATACAATTCATTGATGGCTGGATTTCGAGAAGCTACACCCAAATTATAGTTGATTGACCAATCATCATTTGGCTTAAAAACTAAGCCTGTTGAAGCACTGTAATTTTGAAAGAGGTGATTATATTTAACGACTTCAATGGGTCTAGTTGTTGTAAACGTTACCACTTCTTGGATAACATTATCGTAGCGAGCACCTAGTTCCCATTTCCACTTATCAAAGGCTTTGGTATAAACGCCAAAAGCTCCCATTTCGTAAGAATCATAATTGGGGATTAGTGGAAAAATCCCTGTTTCGGGATTGTTGTCATTTTCAATAATATTGATTTGAAGTCCTGCTTTGAGCTGTTGCTTATTGGCAAATTCCTGCTGGTATTTGCCTTCAGCAAAAAAGGTATATTGCTGCAAACTCATGGCAGGAATTTCTGAGCGACCACTACGACGCACATCAAATTCTTTGCGATTGTTGTATTGCAGCGCAGTCGTCATTTCGAGCCATTGGTCGTCTTGAAAAAAGTATTTGGCATTAGCTTTTGCTAAAATATGATTGACGCGTTGTTTGGGAGCTTCAATTTCGTAACTAAAATTTTCTTCAGTAAAAAAAGGGATTTCTCGATTAAAAGCCAACTCCAAATCGGTCAAATTACCGATGTGCGACCCTCTAAAAACACCCAATTCGGTATTAAAAGAACTGATATAAAGATTGGTATAAAATCTATCCGAAAATTTCTTTTCTACTTGTAAGGCCAGGTTGGCCTCTTGGCTACCTGTGTTGTTGAGCCAATAGTTGGGTGCTTTCTTATCGCCCGTTTTTTTAAGCGTTCCATTGACTTTCCAAGCCAAAGTGGGATATGTTTTCTCTAATTGTACATTGAGTCCATTGCCGAATCCGTTGGATTCAAAAAAATAGGTGGCTTTGCCATGATAACACAAACAAGGATCAACTCCGATTTTTCTGGGTTCAACCAAAATGACAGAACCTAGATTTGCGCCTGGATATTCGATGGCACTTACACCTTTGACTACTCTAAGTTTATTGGCAACAAGCGGGTCAATCTCAGGACTGTGGTCGTTGCCCCATTGTTGTCCACTTTGTGCAATTTCGTTGTTGAGAATTGTCAAGCGATTGCCATACAAACCATGTACAATGGGTTTGGATATGCTGCTGCCGCTTCGGATTGTCGAAACACCAGATACATTTTCTAAAAGATTGGAAAGATTCTGACTAGCATTGTCGGTTATTTTTTGCTCGTTGAGTTCTTGTATATTTTGGGTTGATCTAGTAAAAGTTTTTTCCGTTACAACGACAGCATCTATAACTGTAACACTATGCTTGAGTATGACTTGAATGGTCGTATCGCCAGCAATATCTACTGCTAAATATTGAGGATCACAACCAATATGGCTTATCATAATATGATAATGTCCTGCACAGAGGTTTTTGATTTGAAAATTCCCGTCTAAATCTGTAATCGCTCCGCTTTCCGTTTCTTCTACATAAATATTTACAACGTCGAGTGGTACTTCGGTATTTTCTTCAAGAACTTGCCCTTTTAATGTAAAATCACAATTCTGGCTATAGCCAAAATTGGAAAAAAGAAATAGGATTAGTATGAAAAAAAAAGGAAGCTGCTGCATCAAATATCTATAGTAAACAAGACACTTGCTATAACAATATAGCTTAGTGTCTTGTTTAAGGTATATTCTTATTGTACCGTTACATCAAATGAAACTTCAATATCCGTCTCACCACCTGCATTCGTAATATCACCATCCGCAACTCCACTAGCATTTTTGTCTGGCTGATGTCGTAAAACAATTGTTACAACACCACTTCCAGCATCGCCAGTCGTAACAGTTGATAAGATACCTAGCGGATTGCCTTCACTGTCTTGGTCAGCATAGTTAATTGTCAATCCAGAAACTGTAGAAGAAAAGAAAAATTGATGTTCTAAATCTTCTTCTTGGACTTCAAGCGTTATATTTTCGTCGGGCGTTTCGTTTTCGTTCAATAATAATATTGAAGCATTGTAAGTTGTATTAGCGGTAAGAGTACCTCCTGTGATATTGGCACCATTGCTACCGTCGCCATCAAGGTCTTGAAAGCTCATTGTTACAATATCTCCATTTAAAGAAGTCAATGTATATTCAACTGTAGTGATTAACTCTTCTTCATTGGGAGGAGTTACATCTTCATCGTCTCCGCAAGATGC
>JAHDEQ010000313.1 GCA_020628755.1 Saprospiraceae bacterium | reverse complement strand
CGTGCAAAATCGAATTAAATATTTTTTTCCAGCCCTTATGTGGGCAGCTTTGATTTTGTGGCTCTCGGTATCTGCGCCACCCAATTTGCCCGATGTCAATTTTTTTGAACCCGACAAATTGGCGCATATGTTTGTCTATGGAGTTTTAGCTTTTTTGATTTTGTGGGGCTTCTCAAAAAGTCAAACTGTTTCAAAAAAAATGCTTCAATGGACAGCTTTTGGCTGTTCGCTCTACGGATTTGTGCTAGAATGTGTACAATATTTTTTATGCACAGGCAGATATTTTGAAAACTTAGATAATTTAGCTAATATTATCGGTGCAATTCTAGGAGTGCTTATTTTTCATTTTTTGAATCGCACCAACTCAAAAAAATAATTTTTTAACGCATTTAAATTTTATTAAATAATCTAACGTATGTTTTTTCTAGCTGACATAGCAATTACAGGACAACAACTCGCTATTTCGGTCATTGCGATTATGGGACTCTTAATCGGCATCATCTTTTTCTTTAGAAATCTTTTCTCAAGAAATGGAGATTCTTTGACTGAAAAATATGCAGATGCGTCTTGGAAGTCGCCGCTAGTAGGAAGAAATAAGTATCCCGATGTGGATGCTTTTAGCTTCAGCCGTCCATTGACTTTATTTGGTTTGGCAACTGCTATTGGGCTTTCGCTTCTGGCTTTTAGTTGGACAGACTACGAGGAAAATGTTTACATTCCTGATGATGCCCTCGAAATGGAGGAAGACATTGAGATTGAACCACCTCGTACGGCTGAACCACCTCCGCCACCACCTCCGCCGCCACCTCCAGTGATTGAAGAGGTACCAGAAGAAGAAATCGAAGAAGAAGAAGAACCCGAATTTGTTGACCAGAGTGTGGAAGAAGAAACCGTGGTAGAAGCTCCGCCACCACCACCAAAGAAAGAGGCTCCGCCTCCACCTCCACCTCCACCGCCTCCGCCACCAGAGCCTGAGGTAGAGGAAATTTTTAAGGTGGTTGAGCAAATGCCTCGTTTTCCAGGTTGTGAAAACGAAGCGGGTGACGATAAAGCCAAGAAAGCTTGCGCTGATAAGAAAATGCTTGAATTCATCTATAAAAACATCAAATATCCTGCTATCGCTAGAGAGAATGGTGTAGAAGGAACTGCTGTAATTCGTTTCGTAGTTCAAAAAGATGGAACAGTAGATCAAGCAGAAATTGTTCGTGATATTGGCGCAGGTTGTGGTGCAGAAGCAAAGCGTATCGTAGAGCTGATGAACCAAAAAGGCTTGAAATGGACACCAGGTAAACAGCGAGGACGCTCTGTACCTGTTTATTTCAACTTACCTGTAAAATTCCGTTTAGAGTAGAATTATACTATAAATTCTAATATAGAAGGGACTTTAGACAATTGTCTAAAGTCCCTTCTTGTATTTATACAACAACTTTTAATTTTAAAATTCGTTAATTAGGTGATTTAGTATAGTTTTTGAACGTCTATATGTATATAAAACATTATTGCTCCATGCGAATTATCCTAATACTATTATTTAGTTTTTCATTGAGTTGTCTATTCGCTCAAGAATCTAAACTAGCACAACAATATTTTTCGAGCGGCGAGTACGAAAAAGCAGCTACAATGTACAGCAAGCTCTACGAAAAAAATAATGGAAACGACTATTATTTCAATCGTTATATTGAGAGTTTGATTAATCTTGAACGCTACGATGAATGCGAAAAAGCCATCAAAAAACAACTCAAAAAAAATCCTAAACAAGTACAATTGTATGTGACGTATGGAAATGTTTTTGAACGCCAATACAAAGATGTCGAAGCAAAAGAGCAATACGAAAAAGCCATTAAAAAACTAACGCCTGATAGATATATTACTATCAAATTAGCCAATGCTTTTGTCAGTTTGACCAAATATGATTTGGCAACTCAGGCTTATGAAAAAGGGGCTGAATTGTTAAAAGATAAAAATGTTTTTGCCTATAACTTGGGCGACTTGTATCGCCGAAAGGGCGATACAAATCTGATGATTGAAAACTACCTCAATAGTTTGGCCGATAATCCGAGTCGTGTCAATTCGCTCAAAACGATGTTTCAACGTTACCTCAAAGAAGACGAAGATTATGACGAGTTACAAACTCAGTTATACGATAAAATTCAAGAAAATACCGACATTTTAGAATATACTGAACTCCTTACTTGGGTTTTTATTCAAAAGAAAGATTATAGAAATGCCTTTCGTCAAGTAAAAGCATTGGATAAGCGATTGGACGAAAATGGTGGCCGAGTGTATAAACTTGCCGAAATTGCGGCCAACGATAAAGACTACGATGCAGCTATCGAAGCCTTTGACTACATCGTGGCCGAAAAAGGTAATGCCTCGACTTACTACATCGAAGCCAAAAGAGAATCGCTGACCTGCAAACGCAAAAAAATCATCGAAGGCTTCGCTTATACCACCGATGATCTTCGCAATTTGGAGGCACAATATGAAGCCTTTTTGACAGAGTTTGGTTCGTCAAAAGTTACCGCTTCTATTATAGCCGAGTTAGCAGATTTGGAAGCATTTTATCTCAATGATTTAGATAAAGCAATTGCACTTTTGAGTGAAATGATTGAATATCCTGGATTAGATAAAAACGTAAAAGCCAACGGCAAACTCAGCCTTGCTGACTTTTACCTCATGCAAAGCGAAATTTGGGAAGCAACGCTACTCTATTCGCAAGTTGACAAAGAATATAAAGACGATATTTTGGGACACGAAGCACGCTACCGCAATGCCAAACTCTCGTATTATGCAGGTGATTTTCAGTGGGCGCAAGCACAATTTGATGTACTCAAAGCCTCTACTTCTAAACTCATCTCCAATGATGCCATTGATAAATCCGTTTTTATCATGGACAATTTGGGTTTGGATACGACCGTCACGGCAATCAAATTGTATTCTGAATCCGAGTTGCTTGTTTTTCAAAACAAACATGAAGATGCTTTTAATAAATTAGATACTTTACGTAGAGATTTTTCTGACCATAGTTTGCTAGACGATGTGTATTATGCTTCTGCAAAAATTTATGTAAAGGAGCGCAAATACGTCAAAGCAGCCGAAATGTATCAAAAAATCATTGACAATCATATCGAAGAAATTCGTGCGGATAATGCTCTTTTTGAGTTAGCTGAACTTTACGAAAACGAAAATCAACTCAATGATAAAGCTAAAGCAAAAGAACTTTACGAGAAATTATTTTTAGAATTGTCGGGTAGTACCTATGCCGTTGAAGCACGCAAACGCTATCGCCGTTTGCGTGGCGATGATATTTAGGAATTTTTAAATTGATTGCTTTCCTAAATCTGCGGCTAGGAAATATAGAACCTGTTAGCTTTAGTAAAGCTAAGTTTCCAAGACAAGGCTAAACAAAACATAAAACCAACTCCTTCAAAATGATAATTTACAACGTAACCGTTCGTGTTGACCACGACATAAAAGAAGATTGGCTCAA
>JAHDEQ010000312.1:1613-3493 GCA_020628755.1 Saprospiraceae bacterium | reverse complement strand
CCAACTATCAATTCAAATGGATTTTTCCAAAAAGGAGTTGGTATTGTCCTTTGCAAACGCCATTTTATGTTGGCAAATGCCAACATAAAAGCCACCACTATCAAAGCTAAAGCCCAGTATATTTTATTTTCAACAATCAAAAATATAGCAAAAGGAACAATAAGAATCCCGTTTTCAAGCAATCGAATTTTATAATATAATTGCTTTAGAAAATTTTCTTTTAACCACTTATTGGTATCTGATATTGATTGTCTTATCAACATGTAAACTGCAAGTCCAGCAAATATCAAATAGGCATTTTCTGTGGCATGGCAAAGCGCAAATCCTCCTCCAAAAATCAGGATAAACATCAATATTATTCCGAAAACAGGTGCTACACCTTGCTCTGAAAACCAACGCTTCATCCGACTTATTTGCAACAGAAAATAATATTTCATAAAAGATTAGTACAGGTTTCAGCCAATTTATTACAAAAACTACTCCTTTCAAACTTAATAGGCCTAAAGATTCCTTTATTCGCCTGCATTATTTTTTCTACCTTTGCAGCCTATTTTTAACTCGAATTGTAATTCATACCAATGGGAAATATTGTAGCCGTTGTAGGGCGACCCAATGTTGGGAAATCTACTTTTTATAATCGGATGCTTGGCGAACGCCAAGCCATCATAGACGATATTAGTGGCGTAACACGTGACCGACAATACGGTGTAAGCAACTGGAACGGCAAAACCTTTACTATCATTGATACGGGTGGTTTTGTAGAAAGTAGCGACGATGTCTTTGAAAAAGCCATTCGTTCACAAGTACGTATTGCTATTGAAGAGGCAGATGTGATTTTGTTTATGGTAGATGTTACGACTGGCATCACCGATCTAGACGAAAGTGTTGCCAACCTTTTGCGCCGTTCAGATAAAAAAGTATTCTTGGTCGTCAATAAAGTAGATAACCAACAACGAATGCTCGAAGCTAATGAGTTTTGGAGCTTGGGTTTTGACGATACTTATTTTTTATCTTCTTTGACAGGAAGTGGAACAGGAGATTTGTTAGACGAGGTCGTTCAGCATATTGATGATAGTGATAATCTCAAAACCGACCTTCCTAAATTTGCCATTGTTGGTCAACCCAATGTTGGAAAATCTTCTCTAGTCAATGCGCTACTAGGCGAAGACCGCAATATCGTTACCGATATTGCAGGCACGACACGGGACTCCATTCACACCAAGTACAATAAATTTGGCAAGGAATTTTATATAATTGATACAGCAGGTATTCGTAAAAAGTCGAGAGTTCACGAAAATCTTGAATTTTACTCGGTCATGCGAGCCATTCGAGCAATGGAAGAAGCAGACGTTTGTATCTTGATGATTGATGCTCAAACTGGAATCGAAGCGCAAGACATGAGTATTTTTCGTATTGCCATCAAACGCAACAAAGGAATTGTACTTTTGGTCAACAAATGGGATTTGGTTGCAAAGGAAACCAATACGGCGCGTGATTTTGAAAAAGATTTACGCAATCGTTTAGCACCTTTTAATGATATACCAATTATTTTTGTATCTGCGCTGGAAAAACAACGGATTTTTAAATCCATTGATGCCGCCCTCCAAGTACACGAAAACCGCAACCGAAAAATAAAAACATCTGAACTAAATGAGGTTATGCAGGATGCCATCGAACGCTACAAACCACCCGTTCATCGAGGCAAATTCATCACTATTAAATATGTGACACAATTGCCAACTTATTATCCTGCTTTTGCTTTTTTCTGTAACCACCCCAAACACGTAAAAGAACCCTATAAAAATTATCTCGAAAACCAATTGCGTAAAAATTTTAATTTCTCAGGTGTTCCCATCGGAATATTTTTGAGACAGAAGTAA
>JAHDEQ010000312.1:0-1513 GCA_020628755.1 Saprospiraceae bacterium | reverse complement strand
TTGTGCAGCTTATACTGCTGTGGACAAGGCCGAATCTAACGAAGAATTGGCCTACACCGTCAATGTTACGGGTAGTAAGCATTTGGCGCAAGCCTGTAGTTTGCATGAGGTTGGTTTGCTTCATATCTCTACAGACTACGTTTATAATAGTCAAAGCGAACGCCCTTTTCGTGAAGATGATACGACCAACCCTCAAAGTGTTTATGCTAAGACCAAACTAGAAGGTGAACAAGTAGCACAAATGATTCATCCTTCTACGATTATCATTAGAACATCGTGGGTTTACTCTTCTTTTGGACATAATTTTGTAAAAACGATGCTTCGTTTGGGGGCAGAACGTGATACTTTGGGTATTGTTGCCGACCAAATTGGTACGCCAACTTACGCACGCCACTTGGCTGCAGCGATTTTGGAGATGTTACACAAAATGGAAGAAGGCGAAATTGCCGACGGACACATGCGAGGAATTTATCATTATAGTAATGAAGGAGTTTGTAGTTGGTACGACTTTGCAAAAGCTATTTTTGTAGCACGAGGTATTGACTGCCAAGTCAATGACATCACGACCGACCAATATCCGACGCCTGCTCAACGTCCACCCTATAGCGTTTTAGATAAGTCAAAAATCAAAGAAAATTTTGGTTTAAAAATTCCAAGTTGGGAAGAAGGTTTGAAGGAATGTTTAGAATTAATCTAGCTTGGCAGCATATTTGAGATAGATTCATAAAATTCAGATTATGTTTTTATCCAATATCAAAACCGTAGTATTAGTGACACTTGCACTAATGCTTTTTTCTTGCCAAAATGAATCATCAACTACTTCCGAAAGTCGATCTACCAAAGTAGTTGCTCAAAATAAAATGGTAGAAGTTGAGCAAATCAAAAATAGTATTTTTGCTAAACACTTTGATGCAAAAGAATAGGGAGCTATTCTTAAAATAAAAGAGACTTTTGACAACAAAATCCATATGAATCGCAAGGGTGAAACCGTTAAAGACTCTTACGAATATCATTGTTGGAAACTCCGTTCTGACTTATTACAAAATAATCCAATCTCTCTCAATTATCCTTATAATAGCAATTTTACGTTGACAAAAGATATGACTCAAGGCTTAAGTTCTATTTGGACGGACAAATGTGGTTTTAAAAAGGAAGATGAAGTCATCAATTTTTTCTGTATTGATGTCCAGCAAAAAGTAATGGATTATTTTACCGCATTATCTGAAGAAAACGGCGTTATCCATTATTATACCAAGTCTTATAAAGAAAATAAAAATTTCACACCTGATGAGGTCAAGCAATTAGTGATGACAAGCGTTGAAGAAATGGATTTTTCAAGAATTGACCATCAGTTATTTCACATGATTTTTCACTTATCGCTGAACGACGAGCAGCAAGCAAGTAAAAAATTAGCGAGTTTATAAAATATGTATCACAGACTTTAGTCTGTAAACTTTTTAAGGGTGCATCCCAAATTATCACATCTATCCTGTTTTAGCTAATTTCTTAGACT
>JAHDEQ010000052.1:4287-21593 GCA_020628755.1 Saprospiraceae bacterium | reverse complement strand
GTGCCGTCGGTGGCATCGTCTTCCATTGTGCCGTCGTTACTACTATCATTATCAGGATTAGAGTCAGAATCTGGTTGAGGAATACCGTCTTCATCGGTTGCGCCTGTGATTTCAGAACTGTTGGTATAAGCATCGTCTTCGGCACATTGAGTCAATTCGACTTCAAAAGATACGGTTATACTATCGCCTGCTGTTAATGGCGTGAGTGTTGCAATAGTCTGCGTAGCAGAACTGGTGGCAGCGTCGTATGTCCAAGCGGGGTTGTTTGTCGTAAAGATATATCCGCAAGGTAAATAATCTACAATTCCAATATTATAAGCATCTACATTCCCTTGATTATAAATTGTTAAATCAAAAACAATTGCATCTCCATAATTATATGGGCCAGGTGTAGCGATCGTCTTTTTCATCGCTAAATCAAATACCTCGGGGAAGGCATTGTTAATATCATCTTCGTCGTAATTACCATCATTGTTGGGGTCATCATTTTCAGGATCACCGTCAGGGTCAGAGTCGGCATCGTCTTGAGGATTACCATCTTCATCGGTGAAGCTGCTAATTTCGGCAACATTGACCCATTCATCATTGCTTGAAATATTATCCAATACGAGAGCAATTTGTACAGATTGAGTTTGCCCAGGTTCGAGAGATGGATCTGCAGGAAGTATGGCAATATCCTGTGTTAAGGTTGTCGGTGTAGGTGCTGAACCAGCCCAGTTGTTATTTAGAGGGTGTGTAGGGTCATAAATGTAGCCAGCAGGTATATGTTCGCTGATTTGTACATTATTGACACTTTCAGAACCTTCGTTGGTGACTACGATTTCATAAATCAAAGTATCGCCGATAGCATAAGGAGCTTGAGTTAGGAGATTTTTTTCAAGAGATAAGTCAAAAATCATAATCTCTGCACCATCGGAGTCATCTTCGTCACCGTTGGTATTGTCTGTTATATCATCTTCGGGAGTTCCGTCATTATTTGGATTTGTATCAGGGTTGGAATCCGCATCATTTTGCGGATTACCATCTTCGTCTGTAGCTCTACTGACTTCGCTGAAATTGTTGTAGCCACCATTTGCCGCACATTGTTCGATAGTGACATTAATTGGTAAAACTAAACTATCGCCAGGCGAAATAGGAGTTACTGTTGCTACGGTTTGAGTAGCTGTATGACTTGTGGCATCGTAAGTCCAAGAAGGATTACCTAAATCAAAGGTATATCCGCAAGGCATATAGTCAATAACTTCAACATTCCAAGCATCGACATTTCCTTGGTTATAAACGGTAATATTGAGGGTGACAGATTGACCATATGAATAAGCTCCAGGTGTAACGGTAACTTTTTTCAATGCCAAATCAAAGATTTCTGGTAATGCGAAATCGCTATCATCTTCGTCGCCATTGCTACCATCCGTCATATCATCGTTCATTGTGCCATCGTTGCTATTGTCATTATCATTAGAAGCATCTGAATCATCTTGTGGAGTACCACTATCGTCAGTAAAGCCTCCAATTTCGGCAATATTATTCCAATCTCCATCACCAGCAGCATCCAAAATTAGTTCTACTTGTACTATCAGGCTATCCCCCGGTGCAAGTGCGGTGCCAGTTGCTACCGTTTGTGTTAAGGTAGTAGGTGTAGGACCAAGGCCTGCCCATGCAGTATTTACAGAACTTGTTGTACTGATAGTATATCCACCAGGTACGTATTCGTTGACTAAGATATTTTGAATAGGCTGCGAACCTTGATTGTAAACTATGATATCGAACATTAGTGTACTTCCTATACTAAATGGTGGTGCAGGTGCGCTTATTACTTTTTTGAGCGCTACGTCAAAAATTTCAATTGCTGCAAAATCACTATCATCTTCATCTCCATTAGAACCATCTGTGGTATCGTCATCCATTACACCATCATTGCCACTATCTGCATCAGGAGTAGAGTCAATATCAGGCATGATATTGCCATCGGCATCAGTTGCTCCAACTATTTCTCCACTATTGGTATATGATCCTGCTTGAGCACATTCTTGTAAGACAACATTAATACTCACTACTATACTATCGCCAGGTTCTAAAGGACTTGTGGTAGCTGCGGTTTGCGATGCTGTATTATTCACAGCATCATAAGTCCAAGCAGTATTCGGACTTCCATAAGCATGACCACATGGCAAGTAATCTATAATATCAATATTCCAAGCATCTAATGTACCTTGATTATAAACTGTAAAGTTGTAGGTTATGGTTTGCCCCATACTATAAGGAGCTGGAGTCAAAATGGTTTTCTTTAAAGCTAAATCAAAAATTGGAACAGATGCAAGATCTGAATCGTCTTCGTCGCCATTGTTGCCGTCAATGGCATCATCTTCTATTGTACCATCATTAGCATCATCATTATCCCCATCGGAATCTATATCATTATTGGTAATATCTGTACCATTTGTATCTTCAAAGGAATCTAACTCAGCAATATTTGTCAAGTTGCTTGGATCGGCACCTGCTTGAACAGTCATTACGACAGGAATGACAATGGAGTCTCCTAGCGCAAGATTGGATGTAATAGTATAAGTAGCTAAAGAAGGATTGACACTTGTCCAACCTGTTGAAGCGGTTGTGTTGAGTGCTAGACCTGCTGGAATATATTCATTGATATCAATATTGGTAGCGGTAACATTACCTTGATTATAAACCGTAATAAAGTAGGTAATATCTTGACCAACTTGAACGGGTGCAGTGATATTGGTCGTTTTTTTCAAAGCTAAATCTACGATTTCAGGTATCAAGGTAGCTATATCGCTATCGTCTTCGTCGCCATTGGCATTGTTGATTTCGTTGTCATCAACAATACCATCATTATTGGGATCAGAATCAGGTGTTGAATCAAAATCAGGTGGATTGTCGCCATCTGCATCTTCGGCAGAGCTGATTTCGGCACTGTTGGTAATAGGGGCCGTAGGCACACTATTAAGCGTTACGTCTAGGGTTACAGTTGTATCTGTTCCAACAGGAATATCAAATATAGAAGAATAGGTTGCTGTTCCATCCATATTATCAGTCCAATCAGCATCGGCTAGTGTAGTGGCTGTAGGAAGATAATCGGTTAATTCAATATTATAGGCATCAACTTCTCCTTGGTTAATAACTTTGATACAGTATTGTACAGTTGCACCAATTGTAGTAATTGGTAGCACCTGAGTGGGGCATATTTCTTTGGTCAAAGCCAAATCAAAACGAGGAATGTAAATACTTTCTTTATCTTCTTCGTCTTCACTTTGATCGCCATTATCGTTATCAGGTTCAGAATCCACATCTGTTCCGTCGTGTGCAGTTATTTCGGCAATATTTTCAATATCAGCATAGTCATTGATAATTGCTCTTACTCTCAACGTATCACATTGACCACTCGCAATAAACGGAATACTCCAAGAACTTTCGGGTGTTGCAAATACAAAAGTACCAGAGGTAGCTGTATAACTTTCATAAGTTAAGGCAGGAGGCCATGTATCGCCAACAACTACATTATTAGCATCGGAAAATAAACCGATTGGGAGGTCGTAAATATTGCAAACACTTATACAATAGGTAACGGTATCTCCAATATTTGGAACGGGGTCAATATCACAAATTGCCTTATCTAACTCTAGGTCAATACAATTGATAGAGTTGACCGTCCAGATTGGAGACACATCTGGACAGAGTACGCCTGTACGATAAGATTTAACAAAATAATCGCCTGCAATTGTTGGCCCAGACCAAGAAGGAGTCGTTGTTGTTCCTGCTATGATTTCTAGGCCTCCAGTTACCACTCTATACCATTCATATACAGCATAGCCTGGATCAGTTGTTAGTGTAGCGGGAGCGTAATTGAGGCAAAATTCTGTGTCGCCGCTTATTGTTGTAAATCCTTTAGGATTGAAAGTAACTTCGTAATTGATATTGTATGCACAAGTAGGGCTAAATCGGATTTCGACATTATACGTTTGGTCGGCAGTTAGATTACAAACTCTTGGTTTGTCGGAAGTAGGATCGTCTAAACCAATGGTAGGTGTCCAAGTGATTGTAGCACCTGGGACTAAAGCTAGAGGAATTTCTAGATCTAAATTGACACAATCATCTTCACAAATATCGTCTGCTTTGTCTGATGGAATATAATCTCCTAGTACATTAAGGAGTAAACTAGCAGAGCTAGAACAATCGCCAATATCATCGCTTGCGGTAACTAGAACAGGACTTGTTTCGCCAAAACCATCATTGATTTCAAAACTGATGGTTGAACCATTATCTGTTATGGTTGCTCCTCCTGCTGGTAATATATCCCAAGTATAATTGCCACAATAATCTAAGTCAAATGTAGCACCAGGACAAACTACTACATTTGGATTGATTGTATCTAAAAATGCTGGTGGAATATTATCAAATGGGAATGTTGAATAATCACAGGTGCAATCTGTTTCAAACGTTTGTTTGATGATAATAGGACAAGATTGTGTACGTGCCACGTCTATACAGCCACTAACTGTGACAGTATCTCCATTGAGAATGGAAACACCAGAGTGAACCATCCCAGCTAATTCTGCATCAGCAGAATTTAGAATACCATCGGCATTAATATCATCATGAATGCCCACTCTTAGTTCTCCATTATAGTCGGGACCTGGATTGGTCAATTCCATTTCGTAACAAATGGTAATGGGATCTTCCCCTGTTGTACAATCTCTATTCACTATTAAATTGGTCGTTTGTATGGGAGCATTCAACTGTACAAAAATGCTAGGATTCAAGCTATTTTGAACATATACATCGCAATCGGATGGTGGGCCTGGTACACAGGCCACATCTTCGACCAAACTCTTGATGTCTGCCCCGATTTCTATATATTCACAACCTGAAGCATTCTTCATATCTGCTTCAAACGTAAGACTAAAACTGGCACCAGGGCCAGTAGTGGGCGAATCAAAACATACTTCTAATGTGTTTCCAATAGGGGTTTCTACTACATTAGTTGGAGTAAACCACGAAGGGTTGCCAAAACTTAACGATCCAGAAATATAGTCTAATTTATCGGTAGGAATCGTTAAACAGGTGATAACACTATCGGTAGTTGGATTAGAAGATGTGTTTTGGGCTGTAAGACCAAATTGATTGACAAAACTTCCACAATATACCTGTTCAGGAAATGCTACTACGAGCATTTGTGCATAATCTTCGGGGTCTGCACCATTTATGACAATGTTTGGACTCTCAATTTTACCTGTACTTAGGTTGCCAGGTTCGCAAGGATTAGCACTTGTAGTTTCGGTGTTAAGTTTAGCACCTGATAAAAACTGGTCGCAGTCAGTTACGGCTCTAAATCGGAAAACCACATTATTGCTATCTAGTGCTGCATCTACTCCTGGGAATCCATTGACATCGATGTGCGAACTCCATATAGCATCGTCAGAGTAAGAATAGTTGTTACCACTCACAATATCAGGGTCGGGAATACTTGTCCAAGGGCCGAAGTTTCCAGCAAAGTTGACCGAACCTCCAGGATAAGCAACTTCCCATGAGCTGGGAATGACCGTTAAGCCAGGGACTAAACCAAAATTGGGAACTAAATCTCTGACTAAAGCTGTTTTTACATTTTTGACTCTTACATGAAAGGTTAATTCTTCACATAATGCAGGACCAGTTGGCATACCAAAAAATTCTGTTTGTATGCCGACTTCTTCTGTGATATAGTTCCAACAAACTTCATTTTCGCCACAACCAACACCGCCACCGATAGCTGCTAAAACTTCAGCAGGTGCACAACCTGCAAGCGCATTGACACATATTTCGGGAGTACCTTCTGGTGGACAATACAATAGAGTAGAACCAACAAAATAGTTAATACATTCGCCTGGTTCTAAGTTAGTTACAGGTAGTGTGATAAGATAGGTTTTAACAAATCCATCATCAGAAATAAGCGTACTAGCCAAAGGCATTGTGCCTGCTGCATCAGCAAAAGCTCCGCCAAAAGCGACAGAATTGTTGACCGAAACGGCACTTACTAAACCATTAGCTGTAGCTGTTGGGTCGGGGTTGCAGATTTGTACTTCATTGCGTTCTACACTTATGCCTGCACTGTTGGCAGAAATCAAGGTTGCGCCTTGGAGTGTAATCGCAACTGGAAGTTGAGGTGTACGAATATCATCTATGATAACTTTGCCACGTGTATCATCAACTTTGCAAATCAAGGTATCAAGTTGGTAAAAATCCCAATAGTTAGTGCCATTAGATACACCAAATTCGTCACAACTGGTGCTGCCTGTATTCGCACCTGTATTGGCATTATAGCTACATCTGTAATTGCAAGAAAGCGGATTATCGGATAGGTAGCACCAATCATATTTTATTTTATAGGTCAATTCATCTAATCCAGTAATATCACCAGGACATAATAGACACATATCATAAGATAACTTGATGGTATCACAGTTATCGAGCCCAATACCTAATGGAGGGATGCCTGATTTTTCTAAATCAAAAATCATCGTACCTGGAGAAAGAGAGTCAACAGAACACAAGTCTTCATCGTAGCCTCCAACTGGTTTGCAAGTGAGTTCTACAGTAGAGTCTAATGTGATGGGATAAATAATACCATTTTTCTCAATTGTTGCATTGGAACAATATGCCAATGGAGCATAAATAGGTAACTTCAATTTTGAAATTTGCATCAATGGTCTAAACTCATCGTCGTACCATTCGTCACCAACAGGGCCAGCATAATCAGACACACTAAAAGTATGTGTTACTCTTGAACCACAATTATCTAAAGTCATATCTGTCTCTGCATCAATTCCGCCTGGACAGGTCAAGTTGAGTTCGTTGGGGTCACGGCATATCGAGCCTATTAAGCTATTACAATAACTATTACCACCACCGATTTCATCTATGCCATATGCACTAAGGTAAGTATAAATACGTGCCTTATCAACGGCAGCAACAGTATCTTCTTCTATTTTGTGAATGACATGCCAAGGATTTTTGATTACAGGAACTCTAAATTTGAAATATATTTTAGAGTTTAAAACAATATCATATGTATCTATAAATTCTGTCAGACAATCTCCTTCGCCCCAAGTATGTCTTGTACCTTTGCCTGAGTTGGTATTACATGTTTCCATAGCATCAAAATTCCATAACTGGAATATTAGCTGCATATTGTCATTATAATCAGTTGAATTAAACCAACATTCATTACGTGAACCTGTATGATCTATCCAAGGGGCATGTTGGAAACTTGCTCGATAACTATTATAGTCTGCATTTGTACCGCCAGGTACACATGCAGGCAAGTCCCTAAAATCTACATTGTGTGTACTACCATCAGGATTTTCGATATACATTTCGTCTAGCATGGCTCGTTCGGCATCCCAAGTGAGTTCTAATTGTGGACCTCCAACACTTGTAAGTCTAAAAAATCGCCAATCCCAAGTCCAATAGACAGGATCTACAAATACTTCTTCATTGACAATTTCGTAAGCTACATGATGAAGAACCGTATCGCCAGGCATAATTCGAGAACGACTGAGTGGACTAACATCACTAGAATCTATACGTGTTGTCATGGCTTTATCAGCAAAATCATAATTTGCACGCCCTGTAAAGATATTGTGTTCTTGAAAGACACAAGAACAACCTGTATCTTCAGGGTCGGTTTTGATAGTGATGGAGCGACAAGCCTTTAAGGTTTCGCAAGCTGTAGGTACACAATCATTGCAAGTAGAAATAACACTTTGTGCCCCAGCAAGGTATTTGATAGGTGAACATCTACAAGCATCTGTTTGTATTTGATATTTGTAACAGACATTATTGCTTACCGAACCATCATTAATGGTTAGCATAACAGAGCTTAGGCTTAAAGAATCTAAGCTAACTTGAGCGTCGGCTACACCATTATATGTTGTACCACCGTCAGAAGAGAGCATAGCTGAGCCTGCAACAAATTCATAATCTTGTACCAGATATTGTGGGCCTTCAATAATTATTTCATAACGAGTGTCTGGAGTAGATGGGCATTCATCAATATTTTCGGTTGCAAAGTCGTAGCAAAATTCTACTTCGATAGATTTTGTACCAGCACCTGTCGTTGCACAGTGCTTACCAAAATCATAACCTACTACAGAGCCTGAATTGTTGAGAGCAATTTCATTGGGATTAGAGACATCTTCGGGACCATACATAAGTTCAAAGTCACTGGCAGGAGGAATTTCTTTAAATTCATTGCTACAATTGGTCAAGCCTTTTACATAAAATTGTACTTCATCACACATTATCGTCTCACATTCTCCGTCTGTACTCAAGGCATTGCAATCTATATTCATAAATATTAAAATATTTAAGGTATCAGCTCCACCCCCTGGCAAATCATCATAAAAGCCATCGCCATCATGATCTTCTAAACCAATATCAGGATCTAAATTATTTGATAGATCAATATCTATATCATCGCCAATAACTTGGTATGCAGCAGGAACGATAGAATCATTGATAACTAACTGTGTAATAGCTATTTGCTCTAAGCCACAAGATTGAAAACCTATACTTAAATCTTTGTAAACCGTTTCTTCTAAATCTACCAAATTGGGATTGATAATTGTGGCCTCTACGACTGCGTCTGCACCACAAATTTGCATATTGTTTGATAGAGAAGCTGTTACTTTGGGTAATGTTGAAGTAGAAGGATTGATAACGACATTTGCAGATTGAGATACTTCTTCGCAGGCTTCATCAAAGCAACCATAAGAAGCTTTGTATTGAATACCAATAGATTGAGCTGTTGGACAGTTGTCGGCTTGATAACAAACAACTAAATTTAATTTTTCAGCAGTATCAAATTTATCATCTGCTGGATTTGGGTCAGTATTATTGACAAAAAATGAACCATCTATTGTGGCTGTGATGAGAGAATCTGAAGGATTGTCTGTAAAAGTTACGGGGTCACCATTGGCAGAGATGGATTCTAAATAAAAAGAAGATGTAGAAGAAAATCCACATATAGAAAAATCTATTTCATTGAGACTGGCTTGCAAGCCGTCTTGACTTATAGTAATAGTATGGCAGTAAGGCGAACCCAGTGAGCCAATAGTTGCATTGCTTGGACTAGGAGTACGCATATTGAGTACGGGGACTTTCATGGCACTATTAAAATCGTTTTCTATAGTCAAGTCACCATTACAACTAGAGTATGCACCAGTAGGATCTTCAAAAATATATTCAAACTCTGCATCAATAAAATAATCATTATTGACTAGATCAACCGAGCAATCACCTATGATTCCAATATTGGCAACAAAAATATCCTCTCCAGTAACACCATCTAATAAAAATTCAGGACTTGTAATATTATCATCTATATTGGTAATAGTAGTACTACCTCCATAATGAGTAGATTCAAACCCCGCATAGCGCATACCTGCCACTAAATCGAGTTTGAGTTTAAATCCATATATATTTCCTGCTTCACCCGTAAAAACTAATAATGATAATGTATCAGGATCACCACAAACGTTTATTTTATCTGTTTGGGGGAAACCTGGTACATCTCGCAAATCAACCACTTGAATAACAGGGCAACCCGAAGCCATCATTGACGAAGTACTAGAATTTGCTTCGGCCATTATCTTAGCCAAACCGCTAGTTTGCTTGATTTCTAAATTAACCTTTGACACTATATTATAAGCAAGATTACTAAGGTAGCCTTTCTGAGGCTTTGTTGCTTTAATATTAGAAAAGCTAGTAAGGATGAATAGACATCCGATAACTCCTATTAAATTTCTGGTTTTCATCGTATTATTTAATTTGAAATTAAAATGATACATATTTATAAATGTGTAATACTTATTGAAATAGAAAAGAATAAAATTAGAGAATAAACCTTCTGCTCATAGATGTTGTCACACATCCATAAGTCAAAGTTCTAGGTTGTAGTAGATTGTTTTTTTTAGTTATTGTACAGCAAAAACGAGTTTGTTGTATTGGGGGTAAATCTATGTTTACTTTCTATAGATCATATTTTGATAAAAAGAAGGTGAGAATCTGAATTAACAGCTTTGAATGTTCATTTTTGTTTCTGCAACTAATATACTTGCTTACATTAGTGTTTGTTTCAATATATTATGACAATATCTTATATGAACGGAATAAATATACGACAAGACTAATTTATACCATTTTTGCTTTAAATTAAAAAATGGTCGGGTAAGTCACCCAATGTAAAAATGGCAATTATTAAGTAGGGATAAATTTTGTTTCTGCTAATCACTTTTTCGGCCCAAATAATTGATGTACCCTTATTTATTTAGGTTCATTGTTCAGGTTGCGCCAATGTTCCAAATAATATTCTAGCAGAATAGGTTGGTCTAAGTTATTAGGCAAAGCGTTTTTAACGCGTTTGTCTTTTGGAAAGTAAAAAAGATGCTCCAAACTTTCACGCTCCAAAAATTGTGTTGGTATATCTTCTCGAAAACCAATTTCTATTGGAAGTTTGCTGGCCATGATAAAACCCCAATTTCCAAAAGAAGGTACATACACACTATACGGATACGTTATCGAAAATCCAGCTTCTTTTATGGTTTGATTGATACACCAAAAGGCATTTGGTGTAAGGTCGGGGCTAGTGGCCTGACTTACAAAAATTCCATTTGGATTTAACTTTGCCCAGACCAAATGATAAAAAGCATTGCTATACAAACGGGCTAAACTTTCATTGCCTGGGTCTGGTAAATCACAAATGATAATGTCATACTGTTCCTCACTTTGCATCAAATAGCGAAAAGCATCTTGATGATGGATTTTGACTTTTGGGTTGGATAAAGCATCTTCATTCAATGCTCGAATCAAAGCCATCTCTTTTGAAATCTTTGTAATGCTAGGATCTATATCAACAAGGTCGAGTTGTTGGATGTCATATTTCAAAATCTCTCTGGCAGCTAATCCTTCGCCACCACCCAAAAGTAAGACTTTTTCTATCTTATCTTTTTGCATCATAGGAATATGGACTAGTGCTTCGTGATAACGATATTCGTCCATAGACGAAAATTGGATAGCTCCATTCAAATACAATCTAAACTCCTTATCATTATTAGTTAAAGTGATGTCTTGATAAGCACTTTGTTTGTGAAAAACAACAGGATATTTAAAAATTCCTTTATTCCACTGCTGCAAAAATGCAGCACTGCTAAACAAGGCAAAAAGTATAATTCCAATAATCCCAGCAAAAAAGACAAATAGGATATTTCTTTTTTTGCTGGGATGCTCAATTTCATTTTTAAAATAAATATAAGATACCAAGCCCACCAATATATTGAGCAATCCAAAAAACAAGGAAGATTTGTAAATACCAACTACAGGAATCAAGAAAAAAGGAAAAAGCAAGGTCGCTACCAAAGCACCAATATAATCGTAACCCAAAATAGTCGAAATATTATCTTTGAGTACCAAGTCAGATTCTAAAATCCTAGAAATAAGCGGCACTTCCAAACCCGTCAATGTACCAATGATACCTATTATAAATAGTGTGAAATAATTGAAGCCCCAAAAATCGGCATGCAAAAAGTAGAAGTAGGTGAGGGGCACTGAAAATGCCCCCACAATACCCAAGAGCATTTCTACTAACACGAAATTATAAATCAAATCTTTTTGAATCCATTTGGACAAAAAAGACCCAACTCCCATAAATGCCAAGTAGAAACCAATAATTAATGAGAATTGCTGAATACTGTTGCCCAAAAAATAAGATGCTGTCGTACTTATGAGCAATTCATAAATGATAGAACACATGCCGACTAGCAAAGTCGTGACAATTAGAAATAGCTTTTTGTTCGATTTATTTTTCATGATTTCTACAAATGTATGAAAAATTACTTACCTTGTATTTGATAATTTATTTTTCAAAAACTTTTGTAAAACTAATCTTATTATGAAGAAAATTCTTTTCTACGTCGCCGCTTTTATGGTCATTTCTTTTGTAGTTAATCTTTTTGACTCAGATTCTGGGCCAGAATATACGGAATCGGAGGTGCTTGACCCAACTCAAGGCGTTGTTACCGAAGTTAAAGAAATAGAAGCAGATTTATTTAGAATTACGGATGAGACGATAGTTGACAAAAAAGAAGACAGTCGCATCATTGCTGAATATTTAGATGGCGTTAGAGATACATTTACCTTAGATGAGGCTCGCCTTGTTGATGCTGACAATCCTCGTAGAAGCCGTATGTCTGGTATTTTGATGGGTGGTATGATGGGCTATATGATGGGCAAAAGCATGAGTTCACCTGTTAGTAAAGGTGCTTATGCCAATGACAACGCATACCGCAAAAGTCAAACAACGACTGATAATTTGAAAAAAACGGCTAGTCGTAGAACTGTCAGAACTCCAAAATCTGGCTACGGTTCATCTAAATCTTCTCGCTCTTATGGTGGATAGACTCATTGATCTGCCTTATAATCATCAAGAAATAGAAAATATCAAAAAAAGCATAGCCGACAACGGCTATGCTTGGTTTTTTGAGGGAGAAAATAGCGATTATATCCCTATGGAAGCTATTGCTATTTACAAAGATGAGGCACAAAGTTTTTTGGATGCAGCACAGCGTTGTTACGAATTGTATCAACAGGTTTATGACTCAGTTGACTTAGGTAATTTGTGGTCAAGATTGGAGATTCCTGAGGCGGCCGTTCCAATCATCAAATACAGTTGGGAGCAAAAGCATCCGCATTTGCTGGGACGCTTTGATTTTGCGGGTGGATTGGCTGATTTGCCTGTCAAACTCATCGAATTCAATGCCGATACTTGTACGCAACTTCCCGAAGCCTCGGTTATTCAGAATATTGTACATGAACCCATCCGAAAAAAATATAAAGGACAAATCAATTACCTGATTTCGGATATCGAACGAGAGTTGTTTTCTATAAAAAATGCTCGTCCTAATGTCGAACCAACCTTATTGTTAACGTCTCTTGGTCACATCGAAGATCGTCTCAATTTGGAAGTTGTGCGTGAAGCTGCTCAACGAGCAGGCTTCATTGTGGATTATGCCGATTTGGAAAATGTCATTTTTGACGAAGATGCAGTTTTGTTGCAAGCCGAAGATGGCGGTTATGTACAATATAACTATATGTACAAACTCGTGCCTTGGGAGTTTATCATGCACGAAGAGCCAGAATTGCTAAAAATTCTGACAGATTTGGTCATAAACCACAATCTAATGGTCATGAATCCAGCTTACAGCATCGTTTTTCAGTCCAAGAGATTGATGAGTATTTTGTATAAACTCTATGCAAGTGCCACCAATTATTTGTTGCCAACCTACAATGAAAAAGACAAGTTGAAATATCGAGAATATGTCGAGAAAGTCAATTTTGGCCGCTTAGGCGAAAATATCGCTATTTATGATGCGAGTGGTAGAGTAGTGGAGGCTACTGATGGCGATTGGGGGGACTCTATAAAAGTGTATCAAGAAAAAGCGCAAATGTATTTTGACAAAGATGATGATACTTATCAGGCTGGCGTTTACTTGGTTAATGGAAAACCAAGTTGCATCGCTTTCAGACGACAAGACGCACTTATTATCGGAGATGATTCGGAGTTTTTGACGCACGTATTGCTTTAATCTCATCCAAACTACCACGTTCAATCTTACTGACTTTGCTTGCTGTTGCTTCAAGAATTTCAGCAAGGTAATCAACTGCTTTTTGGGAATCTAATGACTCTCCACAAGTAAAAATATCAACGGCTGCATAATGGTGTTCGGGCCAAGTGTGGATGTTGATGTGGCTTTCGGCAATTACTACTGTTCCTGATACGCCAAAGGGTGAAAATTGGTGGAAAAACTCTTGTACAATAGTGGCATTGGCACGAAGCGCAGCTTCGTGCATGATTTGTTCGATAGATACTTTGTTTAGCAATAATTCCTTGTTGCAGCCATACAATTCTATCATGGTTTGGACTCCTAAATGCTTATTCATGCTTCTGTTTGAAATAAAAAAAAGTTAAGAATTTACAATTTAAGAAATAAAGAAATAGCTAAGAAATTTATGCGATAAATTTTTTTTTGACTTGATGCAACTATTTCTTTAAAATTTTTGTCTATTTATATGGAGGTTTGTCCTAGAATTTTACTCGTTTATCGAAATATCTTCTAAAAACCTACGTTTTAACATATATTTAAGTTACCAAGTAAAGCATTTATCAATTGATTTACTAATTTTGAAAATGCTCTACAAAAGAATTTAAAGCTATTTAAACTAATAAATATAAAGCCAGAAAAGCCAGAACGCACCTATGAAAAAATTGAAATCAGCATTTTTTGTACTACTCACTATGGCCAGCATTTTTTCTTATCTTTTTTTACAAAATCAGAGGGCTGAAAATCCAATCAGCAATTTGCATCAAGTAGAAGAAAGTGAAGCACAAGAGGCCGCTAATCCAACCTTGCCAGATGCGGAAATTTTGAAACATTTGGTCAATAAAGGAAAAAAATATATTTCTACTTCTATTCACTAAATTTTTCGCATTGTAGTAGCTTTTCCTGCTGCCACAAACGCTTGAATTAAGCCATTTCAGGTTTTCTTTTTCCAATAACGCATCAGCCCAAAAACGCTCATGGCCGAAGGGTTGGCTGCTTCGTATTGTTGCAAGCCTTCTTTGCTGATTCCGTGTGCTTGCAATTGTCCCCTGACGTGCTGCATAAATGGAGCAATAACTTCTTGTGGCGGAACATTTTTTTCAAAATAGGGTCGTATAAATGCTGACCAATCATCTAATATAAAAGTTAGACTATCCAAATGTTTTTGTACATCGGAAACTTCTCCGAAATGAGTCAGGTATATTTTTTCTACATCTAATTTTCTTAAAATGGCAATGCTTGCTTTCCAATCCTCGATGTTGATGTCAGGCGGAGGGCATGGTGCAACCACCATGCCATTGGCGATTTTAACCCCAGCAACGTCGCCCGCAATTAATAATTTATCCAATTGAAAAGCAATATGATGTACGGCGTGACCTGGTGTGTGCCAACTTTTTACAATGGTTTTACCAATTTTGACTTCTTCTTCATGCTTTAATATCCGAATCTGATTTTCAGGAATGGCTTTTAAATCGCCCCAAAGAGCTTGCATCATATCGCCATAAATACGTTGTGCAGAAGACAGCAATTTGCTAGGGTCGGCCATGTGTTTTTTCCCGAAAGGGTGCATATAAATGGTCGCTCCATGCTCGGCCAAAGCCCAAGCAGCTCCTGCGTGGTCGAGGTGTATATGCGTCACAAAAACGTGTTGGATGTCCTCTATTTGGTAGCCTAGTTTTTCGACTTCACTGCACAAACGAGGAAAGGTAGAATGTGCGCCCGTCTCAAAAAGAATGGGCCCTTCGTCGCTCTCAAAAAGATAAGCGGCTATGGCCTGATCCACTTTTTGAAATTTTAAATCTATAGTGTGTAGCATCAAAATTTATTTTTACTCTTCTTCATCCATATCAAAAATACGCCCTGAGCGATGAATATGATTACTAGACGCTTGTTGTACACCTGACAAAACAATATCTCGTATCATTACATATTCGGGACGAGTTGCCATAAAAAAGATAGCTTCGGCTACATCTTTTGAAGTCAGCGGATTAAAATCGTTGTAGATATTGGCACGCTCCGAATCTCCCTCAAAACGAACCATTGCAAACTCGGTTTGCTCAACATGAGCTGGACTAATTTGACCAACTCTGATATTGTGTTTATACAAATCTATACGCATGGATTTAGTAAGGGCATCTACTGCAGATTTGGTGGCACAATATACGTTTCCATTGGTATATACATCAGTTGCAGCCGTCGAACAAACGTTGATAATATGACCTTCGCCACGTTTGACCATATGTGGTGCAACGGCACGCGTCATATAAAGCAAACCTTTGATATTGGTATCAATCATGGTGTCCCAATCTTGGGTGTCGCCCTCATGAATGGGCGCAAAACCTTTGGCCAAACCTGCATTGTTGATGAGAAGGTCAATGTTTTTCCACTCCTCATCTAACTCATTGAGGGCCTTGGTAATAGAGGAACGATCACGAACATCGAAAGGCAAAATTTGAATATCATTTTCATATTGTAGTTCAAACGATTCTTGCATTTCTTGCAGACGGTCGGTACGACGACCTGTGAGAATGAGTTTGTAACCATTTTCGGCAAATATTTCGGCAGTGGCTTTGCCAATGCCAGAAGTTGCTCCAGTGATAACCACAATTTTATCTACCAAAGGTTTGGCTTCATCTTCATCTTCTGGTGTAATCTGAAATTTGCTAGGTTGGTCTTCAAAATGAAGTCCTTTTTCAAAAGCCTCAAGTGGTGTGAGGTGCGCCAGCTCATTGACTTCTAGTTGCAAGAAAACGGCATCGTTTTGAGGCGATTGTACTTCAGGATTGTTTTTGCAAGCCTTTTCGTAGTAGTCTTTTGCTTTTTGAGTTTCGTATAATTTATGATACAATAATGCCAAATCATAAGCTGCAAAAGGATGTAATGGATTGAGTTTGAGGGTGCGCTTAAAATGCTTTATCGCTTTGCTGTATTTGCCCAAATGCTCGTTGAGCAAAATGGCGTATTGATACTGTGCATCAACATGGCGTTTGTTTTCTTTGATGGCTTTTCGGAAATATTTAGAAGCCAATTTCTTTTGGTCAGGAAACTGATTGGCTATGATACGACCAATTTTATAATAGACTCCTGGATAACTTGGGTCTATAGAAATGGTTTTTTCAAAATAGCTTTTCGCTAAAATATAGTCTTTATGAGTTTCTGCTATTTCAGCTAAAAGATAGTGCGCATCGGCATCTTGACCGTTGATTTGAAGAATCTTTTCCAATTCTTCAGTCGCTGTATCGTATTCATAAAGTCGCTTGGCCAAATTGCTGGCATACAAAAAGCGAACCTCGGTATTTTCGGGGTAGCTCTCTATCAATTCTTGATAGATTTCGTTGGCTTCTTTTATCTTTTCGTCTTCAATCAAGGCTTTTGCAGAAAGCAATTTTTCCCGATAGGCTTCATCAAAAATATGTTCGGGCGCAGGTGGAAGTTCTTCTATTTCTGTCTCTTTTTCCTCAATTTTTTCTTCCTCCGACTTTTTGGAAGTTTGTGCCAAATGAGCCAAATCTAAATCATTTTCATAGACTTCTTGATTCATTTTAGATTCAAGGATTTCTACGGGAGGTTCTTCTGGAGTTTGCTCAATTGCATCTTCAATTGGATTTTCTATTTCAGTTTCAAGCTCTTCGACTACATTTGTATTTTCTGGTTCAG
>JAHDEQ010000052.1:0-4187 GCA_020628755.1 Saprospiraceae bacterium | reverse complement strand
AAAAATGTAGAGCCATTACCATTGGATTCTTTGTCCGAGATTTCGTTAAAACCCAATTTATTTTGAGCGATACTCAAAGGATTTTCAATATTCAGATTTGGTGTCGAAATAGGAGGAATAAATTGACCAATTTTATTGTCAGAAACCTTTATTCCTTTGCTCGAATTAGCTTCGGTGGGTGCAGCATCTGCCTCATCATTGATGAGTTCATCAATGATGTTTTTGGATGAACTCGGCGTAGAATTTTCAGTATCAGAAGTAGAACTTGATAAGTAATTGCCATGCAAATCTGCAATACCTAATTTTTTGAATAATCCAGCAAAATTGTCAGATTTTAAATTGCTATAATCACTATAATCCTTTTCTTTTAGTAAACGCAAAAACTCACCAACAGAAGTTGAAATACTTTTCACCTTCTCAAGTTTGTTATTATAATTGGGCAAGTCAGCATCGGAAATGTCTTTCCGATTTTGGCGTACTTCCAGGTATTTTTCTTGCCAATGATTCATGTATTTTATCAAATGCCCAATTCGAGTAAACTCGGTGGGTTCATAATTGTAATTATTGGCCCCAACAAGTTTATTTTTTCCATCGGTAATGATGGGCACCAAGCGAACGGGAGGGTTTTGTAGCAAAGGGAGGGCATCTTCCATACAACTTTCAGACTTAAAAAAGTTGTCACTATAAAGGATTATAGTAGGAAGATTTTTTTCTTTAATTTGAGTCAAAACAGAGTAGCCTTCAGGAAAAGCATTACTAGAAATATGCTCGATTTGAACATCTACTTTTTGCAATTCGGTTTCAATTTCAAGGGCAACCTCCTTATTGCTGGCGCAATAAGCAAGGGCAAACTTACGATTTGTGGACATCTTTAATATATTTATTTTGAACTGGGGCAGTATTTTAAATAAAATATAAACTTATATAAAAAATGTAAGATATAAAAAATCTAGCAAAAATGGTGCTTTCAGCATGATTTTGTTTAGTGCTAAATGCTGATTTTGTATCTTTGAGAAAACTTTTTCGCAAAAATGAGAAAACTAATCAAGCTGATAATATATGGAAGCGGCTTTTTTTTGCTGCTTCTTATAGGAATATTTCTATGTAATTTAATTGTTGTTAAATCTACTCAAGGCAACGTTTTTACGGATGTAAAGAAGATTCCAAGCAATGATGTTGCCTTGTTGTTGGGAACAAATCCCAAGGTAGGCCAACGATATATCAATCGCTTTTTCACAACGCGAATTGATGCCGCAGCACAATTGTATCATCAAGGAAAAATAAAACACATTTTGGTGAGTGGCGATAATAGCCGAAAATCTTATGACGAATCGAGTGCTATGCGTGATGCACTAATGGAAAAAGGTGTACCTGAAAAAGCCATCTCTGTTGACTATGCAGGATTTAGAACACTCGATTCGGTTGTTCGCAGTAAAGAAATTTTTGGACAACAAAAGCTCACCATCATTTCGCAGGAATTTCACAATTACCGAGCATTGTTTATCGCACAAAAGCGTGGCATTGATGCGGTCGCATTCAATGCAGACAAACCTTTTCCGACAGTACGTACCAAGTCCGAATACCGTGAATATTTAGCTCGTTGCAAATCTATCCTCGACCTTTATATACTCAACAAGCAACCCAAATTTCTAGGCGAAAAAATTCCAATTAAAGTTTCTCAAAACTAGACTTCATATTAAACGTTATTATAGTATCTTTGCGGCGATTTTTTGAATGGTTGAGGAGGTGTCAGGTGTCAGCGCGCTCTGCTTTGCAGAGCTAGAGGAGTCAGCAGCTTGACTCCTTGTTTTCGCAAAGCGAAAAATCTGACACCTGACACCTCCTCAATAAAAAAATAAAAAATATGAATTTCGATTTAATTGTAATTGGAAGTGGCCCAGGCGGCTATCCTGCGGCAATTCGTGCCTCACAATTGGGCATGAAAGTAGGAATTGTAGAACGAGAAAACCTTGGCGGAATTTGTTTGAATTGGGGCTGTATTCCTACTAAAGCCTTGTTAAAAAGTGCGCAGGTTTTTGAGTATATTTCGCATGCAAGCGACTATGGAATAAAGGTGGCAAGCCCAAAAGCTGACTTTGGTGGCATGGTTGGCCGTAGTAGAGATGTGGCTGCGGGGATGAGTAAAGGTGTGAATTTTTTGATGCGTAAAAATAAGATTACGGTCATCAACGGTCACGGAAAATTATTGCGAGGGAAGAAGGTAGAAGTGACTGCCGAAGATGGTAAAAAAGAAATTCACGAAGCTAAAAGTATAATAATTGCTACAGGAGGTCGTGCCAGAGAATTGCCTAATTTGCCGATTGATGGCAAAAAAATTATTGGCTACCGCAAAGCCATGACTTTAGACAAACAACCTAAGAAAATGGTGGTTGTAGGAGCAGGTGCGATTGGTGTAGAGTTCGCTTATTTTTACAATGCCATTGGTACGGAAGTGACGGTCGTAGAATTTATGGAACAAGGTTTAGTACCTCGTGAAGATGCCGATGTTTCTAAAGAATTGACGAAGATTTTTAAGAAAAAAGGTATTAAAGTACTGGCTAATACCTCGGTTGAAAAAGTAGATACCAAAGGTCGAGGCTGCACCGTTACGACTAAGAGCCGAAAAGATGGAAAAATCGAAGAAATCAAGTGCGATGTCGTACTTTCGGCGGTTGGTGTGACTCCAAATACCGAAAATATTGGCCTTGAAACTTTAGGTATTCAAACCGATAGAGGACAAATCAAAGTCAATGAATTTTATCAAACCAATGTTGCTGGTATTTATGCAATTGGTGATGTAGTTGCTGGCCAAGCTCTGGCGCACGTGGCAACTGCCGAAGGGATTTTGTGTGTTGAAAAAATCGCTGGCCACAACGTTGAGCCATTGGACTATAATAATATTCCAGGATGTACCTATTGTATTCCCGAAATCGCATCGGTGGGCTACACCGAAGCGGCGGCCAAGGAAGCAGGTTATGATATTAAAGTAGGAAAATTTCCGTTTTCTGCCTCTGGAAAAGCTAGTGCGGCAGGCGCAAAAGAGGGTTTTGTAAAAGTTATTTTTGATGCTAAATACGGAGAGTTTTTGGGTGCACATATGATTGGGAGCAATGTTACCGAAATGATTGCTGAAATCGTTGCCGTACGAAAATTAGAAACAACTGGCCACGAAATTATCAAAGCTGTACATCCACATCCTACGATGAGTGAAGCGGTTATGGAAGCTGCGGCAGCAGCTTATGGTGAGGTGATACATTTGTAGAATCTAATGTCTGAATATAAGAATTTTGAATACTGGAATGTCCATTCCAGTATTCAAAATTTCTTTATTCTTGCGTTTAAATATTGGCATTCATCCAATCCACAGCATATTGCATAACTTCCTCTTTTTCAGGGTCGTTATGAATTTCGTGATACAAGCCTGCCCATTCTTTATAATCAACTTTTCCACTCGTATTTTTGACAAAAACTCGACTTCCTTCTACATCAATAATATTATCGGCTTCGCCGTGCATAATAAGGGTTGGCGTATCAATTTGTCCTTTATAATTGAATAATTCTTCTCCAGCTTGAATCGTTTGCAAACCAGCAACGGATCCCATTCTATCATGTACCAGAGGATCATCTATATATTTTTGAACTTCGTTTTTATCTCTGGAAATATCATTCACATCTAAACCATTGGGTTGCACAAAACCTCCTGTCAGTTTATTCATAAACTTTCCAACACTTACCAAGATAGAAGAAGGTGGCTTTACTAATTTTATAAATGGACCAGTTACGATTACACCTTTTACAGGAGGTTTTCTTTTCACTAAATGTTGTAAAACAATATTGCCGCCCATACTGTGACCATATACAATGATAGGTTTGTTAGGATATTTGGATTTGGCTTGAGCAATTAAATCATCTACTTCTTCTAAGAAAAAGTCATAAGATTTGGAACGACCACGTGGGCCTTCAGAACGACCATGCCCACGTCGGTCAAAGCCGAGCATAGCGTACTGATTTTTAGCAAAAAAATCAGCCAAATGGTTGTAGCGATTGCAGTGTTCGCCTGCTCCATGTACTAGGCAAACAACAGCTTTGGGGTTTTCGATTTGCCATTCTTTGGCATAAATATTTAGACCATCTTTTGCTTTCCAATTGAATTCGATTTGATTCATTTTTTTGAATATTTATATAAA
>JAHDEQ010000311.1 GCA_020628755.1 Saprospiraceae bacterium | reverse complement strand
CTATTGTAGTAAAACAAAATTTATAATATGTCCAAATACATTCTCTCTCTCGATCAGGGAACAACCAGTTCCAGAGCCATTATTTTTGACAAAAAAGCCAATATTATTGGTGTCGCTCAAAAAGAATTTACACAATATTACCCACAGGCGGCATGGGTCGAACACGACCCATTGGAAATTTGGCAAACGCAATTAGAAGTTGCGCAAGCTGTTCTAAAAAAGAATAAAATCAAAGCCGACCAAATTGCCGCAATTGGAATTACCAATCAAAGAGAAACAACCTTAGTTTGGGATAAGAATACAGGCCAACCCATTCATAATGCAATCGTTTGGCAAGACCGAAGAACCGCCCAATATTGCGACAAACTCAAAGCCGATGGCTTGGAGTCCTACATTCGAAAAAATACGGGACTTGTGATAGATGCCTATTTTTCTGGTACAAAAATCAAATGGTTACTCGATAATGTCAAAGGTGCGAGAGCAAAAGCCAAAAAAGGAGACCTACTTTTTGGAACAATAGATACTTGGTTGGTTTGGAAATTGACAGGAGGCAAAGTTCACGTAACAGATTACTCCAATGCTTCTCGGACACTATTATATAACATCAAAAAATTGGATTGGGATAAAAAATTGCTCAAAACAATGGATATTCCAGTTTCGATGTTGCCAAAAGTCTGCCCTTCGAGCGAAGTTTATGGGGAGACCGATAGTAAATTATTTGGAAAATCAATTCCAATTGCAGGAATCGCAGGAGACCAACAAGCTGCGCTTTTTGGTCAGGCTTGCCACGAAGTAGGAATGGCAAAAAACACCTACGGCACAGGTTGTTTTATGCTAATGAATACAGGCGAAAAAATGGTGCAATCCAAATCAGGTTTGCTCACAACTATCGCTTGGGGTTTAAATGGAAAAGTAACCTATGCACTCGAAGGCTCGGTCTTTATCGCAGGTGCAGCAATTCAATGGTTACGAGATGGTCTGAAAATCATAGACGAGTCACCTGATTCTGAATTTTATGCTATGAAAGTCCCTTCTACGGACGGCGTTTATGTCGTTCCAGCCTTTGCAGGATTGGGAGCACCTTATTGGGATATGTATGCAAGAGGCGCAATTTTTGGTTTAACTCGTGGAACAGATAAAGCACATTTGATTCGTGCTACCCTCGAATCTTTGGCTTATCAAACCAAAGATGTTTTGACAGCCATGCAAAGAGATTCCAACGTTAATTTGACTTCTCTTCGTGTAGATGGCGGCGCAAGTGCTAATAATTTGCTCATGCAATTTCAATCAGATATTTTAGGTGCAAAAGTTGAGCGTCCTAAAATCATAGAAACAACTGCACTTGGTGCAGCCTACTTAGCAGGTTTAGCAGTGGGTTATTGGAAACAAAAAGAAATCCAAAAACAATGGCAACTCGACACGGCTTTCAAAGCTGATATGCCTAGCAAGCAAAGAAATAAATTGTACAAAGGCTGGCAAAAAGCCGTCAAGCGCACCATGAATTGGGAAAAGGAAGATTAGAATAATAAATATCGAATGAAGGTAATCAAATCCTAAAGAATTATAATGCGACCTTTCCAAGGTCGAACTGTTTGCCAAAATAGAGGCAAACATAATCTGACCCTTATAGGGTCAAAAAAATGACCTCAGCGAGGTCAAACTACGTTAGAACAATAATTAATTCAATATTCCAACCCCAGCGGGGTTGTATTAAAACGATAGTATGGCAAATTCATATCGAAAAGTATATTTACAAATAGTTTTTGCCGTAAAACACCGCAAAGCATTGCTAGCCAGAGAATGGCGACAAGATGTATTCAAATACATAGCAGGAATAATCAATCAAAGAGGACATTATTCTTTGGCTGTCAATGGCCACCACGACCACATTCATATATTTTTTGATTATAATGGTAAAGAATTGATACAAGACCTAGTTCGAGAAGTCAAAAAAGCATCTACTAATTTCATTAATAATAAAAAATTATCGCCCTTCAAATTTGAATGGCAAGGAGGTTATGGAGTATTTTCGCATGGCTATAGAGAGAAAAGCATAATTATAAATTATATCACCAACCAAGAGGAACATCATCGTAAAAAGTCCTTTCAAAAAGAATATTTCCAGTTTTTAAAATCTTATGAAGTAGAATTCAAAGAAGAGTATGTCTTTGAATTTTTTAAATAATGCAAATATTTAGCTATATCACCAAACGAATCCTTTCAGGATTAGCTGTTTTGATAGCCGTTGTGCTTATCATCACATCTATCATTTATTTGGCTCCCGTTGACCCCACACAACTCACATTCGGACAACGTGCCGACGAAGCAACTGTCGAACAAAAACGAAAAGAGTTAGGACTCAACGAACCCTTATACGTGCAGTTGGGAATGTATTTGCGAGATATTTCGCCCATTTCAATGCATCAAAACACAGCTAAAGCCAAAGAGAAATATCAATATTTAAAACTGCTTCATTTCGGAGAAAAATGTTTGGTTCTGAAAAAACCTTATTTACGAGAATCCTATCAGACTGGGCGTTCCGTTTCGGAAATCCTTGCCGAAGCGATTCCAAAAACAATCATTTTGGCCTTGAGTGCGATACTTTTAGCGACCATTATTGGGATTATCTTGGGTGTTTTTGCGGCAGTCAAACAAAATACTTGGTTAGACAGTAGTGCAGTGGTCGGTTCGGTATTGGGCTATTCTTTACCAAGTTATGTGACGGCAATTATTTTGGCTTTGGTTTTTGGTTATTTATTGGCCGATTATACAGGACTCAATATCAAGGGAAGCATCGTAGAATTAGATGATTTTGGTGATGAACAATACGTTTGGAAAAACCTGATTTTACCGACTATAGCTTTAGGTATTCGCCCCATTGCCATCATTACTCAATTGACACGATCGGCCATGTTAGATGTCCTTTCGCAAGACTTTGTCCGAACGGCTAAAGCCAAAGGTTTGAGCCGTGTACGAGTAATTACCCGACACGCTTTTCGCAATGCACTCAATCCAGTTGTAACAGCAATTTCGGGTTGGTTTGCAGCACTTTTAGCAGGCGCATTTTTTGTCGAAAACGTATTTAGTTTCAAAGGTTTGGGCGATACAACCGTCAATGCTTTGCTCAATTTTGACATTCCAGTAGTACTAGGGGCAGTTTTATTTACCGCTTGTATTTTTGTCTTTATTAATATTTTGGTTGATTTGCTTTATGTCTTGCTCGATCCGAGGGTGAGACTGGAATAATTTACCCCACTTTCGTCTATAAAATCCCACCATTCAGCATAAAAAATTCGGCAATGCTGCAATCTTGCCGAACCTTGTACTTTATTTTCAAAAAGCCATTTGTTCAGTTAACTTTTCAGTTTCTAAATCGTTCTTTTTAGAGATGCTTTCCTAAACTTGCGGGTAGCATATTTAGGGCAGATGAGTTTAGTAAAGCTAAAAATCTAAATAACAATGAGAATAATCCTTTCTACTCTTTTCCTCTTCCTTTGCAGCAGTTTCTTGTTGGCACAAGAAAC
>JAHDEQ010000051.1:16845-21825 GCA_020628755.1 Saprospiraceae bacterium | reverse complement strand
TCAAAAAGCTACAATAGTGGTTCAAGAAGTAACTCTTCTTCAAGAAGCAGTTATAACAGAGGCAGCAGCAGCAGAAGTTCTTCTGGAACACGCTCTTCTAGCTCTCGTTCTTCATCAAGAAGAGGTAACTAAATTTAGGAATTTATACATAAAAAAAGAGGTCTGTAGCACAATGCTACAGACCTCTTTTTTTATGTCCTCATTTATTGAATATAGTCTTATCTAGGAATCACGGTATCATAAGTTACTGTAATTAGATTAGGAACACTTGTATTTTCCACACCAATCCCAAATATACTTCGGTCAACATCGGCCGTACCTTTTACACGCATCGTTTTTTTATCGACAAGCTCAAAAGTACTTTTCATCTTTTGCATTTTATCTCGCATGCTAAGGGCAAGGTCAGCTTCATACATATTGCCACCTTTAGATTTGATATTCATAATATCGAGGGTAGCATTTTGAAATTTCTCTACATCAAAATAGTCCCATGCTTTGAGGTGTTCGGTGAGTTTATCGCTTTTTTCCCAAATCGAAGTCAAGTCAATATTTAGGCTTGCATTCAAACTTTCGATATTGCCTTTTTGCATTTCGACTTTTGTGAATTTCCATTTGTTAAATTTTCCATTTGCACTGTAGCGTTGGTTGGCTGCTGCCCAAGTAATAGCACCAGGAGTGTCCATATTTGCTAGAGTTGCCTGATTAGTTGTAGTTGAAGTGGCAGCTTGTTTGCTGGCATTGCAAGCCAAAAAACTACAAGAAATCGCCAAAATAAATACGTAAAAAACTGATTTCATTTTTTAAAGAGATTTTGAATGTTTATAAATAAAATTGCTGTTGGCTAAACTCTGTTTCTATTTGTCTATATCAATTAGATTTTATTTGAAATTTGGTTCTTTGACTTTTTCCGTAAAAATGTTTCCATTCAAATCTAAAATCGTTCACTTCCTGCGGTCGTTCTCTCTTTTATTTTGAACGGAACACGGATTTTGTCAAAGAAGGTGAAATTTCATAAAAAATTGCAAAGTATCCTTGGCTGGTGAAGGCCCGTCTGGGCCTTTCACCTGAAACTCATGGTATAAAGGTAGTTGAAAATTGAGATTTACTTGCAATATAGAATTGCCATCGGAAGCAACAAAAGGTTCGATTTGGGCAGGCATTTGTAGGTCAATTGTTTTTCCCAAAAGAGTAAATTTACCCTTGACCATTATCTGATTGATTTGCCCTAATTCTAAATTTGACTTATCTACATTGGTTATTTCAAACTGAAAACTGGAACTAGGAAATTTCATTTTTTGAAGCATCTTATTTTGAACTTCATAGTCAAAATCTTCTGCTCCCATCGTCACATCTGCGATGTTGACTTCAAAATCACCCTTTGCGCCAAGGAGTTGTTTTTCTTTTCCTAAATCCAATGTTCCCGAAAGTGCTTTAACCTCGCCTGCATAATTATCTACAGGAGGCAAAAAACTAAAAATCACAATCGGTTCATTTTTATTTTCATTGGGAACGACCATCCATTTTTGCTTGGCATTAAATTCTTGTGGCGTTCCAATTTTATTTTTCATTGGTTTTGGAGGCAATTGCAATTGGAGTACTTCCCACGACTTGTTAGAAATAGAAGTTTTGAGTGGACTGAAAGCATCACCAATTGCAGAGCTTTCGATTTGGCTTAGAATCTCTGCTTCCATCAATTGGCCAGCTTTAGCAAATAGCGCAGCTCGATTTTTCCATTTACCTGAAACTAGCCCTTGCTCGTATTTCTGAAAGATGGGTTCAACACAATTATATTGTGAAAAAAGCTCGGCCGAAATGGTCAGATTTTTTTTAGCATCAACATAAGGATAAAGATTGATATAAAAACTGCGTGTGCATCGAGAACTGTTATAAGTAGCTTGCTTTTTGAACTGCTGCATACTTTTGGAGGTGGCATTTTTTGCCATCGGCAAAAAAGTGCTGGACGCAAAATCTTTGGGCAGCTCACCTTGTAATTCCGTTATTTTTAAAGGAGCTGTAATAGAAGATTTTCCATTTTTCCAAACCAGAATATCTGTTTTAATATTTTCAGAATCTTGCTGATGCGCTAGACGACTAATGCGAATGAAGTTTTGAAGTCGAGACAAGTTTTTATACCGACCATAATAAAATGACCGACCCAAATAATTTTGAAATACAATGCTTGGCGTAAATGTAATTTCACTAGGCACACCTTGCTGAACATCTACAATTTTGAGATGAACCGTATTTACTTGAGCCAGTTTTTCGAGTGCTGCAAGGTCTTCAGTTTGGAGGATTTTATTTTTTGAATCTACAAAAAGGAGGAGTTGTTCGGTATTGATTTGGGCAGCCAGTTGGCTACAAATTAGCCAACTATAGAATATAAGAAGCAAAGATTTTACTGTCATTGGAGTTTGTTTATACTTAAAATACCCGCTTTCCTAAACTTGCGGGCAGCTTTGGTGAAGCTGAGTTTAGCAAAGCTAAATAATCATAAAATGAGAACAGTAAATCTTATAGAAAGTTTTTACGGAACACTGAGCAAATTGGTATTGACCATACGCACTTCTAAATCTTTTCGGAAACCTTCAGGGATTTCTTTTTTGATATATTTTTCGATGATGAGACTAGCTATTGGGGCAGCAAAGCTACCTCCAAAACCTGAGTTTTCGAGGTAAACAGCAATAGCAATTTGAGGATCATCTTTTGGTGCAAAACCATAAAAAATAGAATGGTCAGCCCCATGCGGATTTTCGGCTGTACCCGTTTTACCACAAACTTTTATACCTGGTGTATAAGCCGAACGAGCTGTACCCATTGTTACCACGCGCTCCAAACCATTGATGATGGGTTGATAATGAACAGGATCAATCGGGACAGTATTGGTCGTCCGATATTTGAGGTCAATTTGAGTGGTGTCATTCTCATAACCTTTAACCAAATGTGGACGATAATAAAAACCTTTATTGGCAATAATGGCAGCCAAATTTGCCATTTGTATATTGGTCATTTCAATCTCTCCCTGACCAATACCAACCGAAATAATGGTGGGCGAACGCCAGCGACCATTGGGGTACATTCGGTTATATAAATTTGTTGTGGGTAAAGAACCTTTTTTCTCGCCTAAATAATCCACCCCAAGGGGTTTTCCCAAGCCAAAAGCATCTAAGTAAGCATTGAAACGGTCAAGCCCTTTTTCTGGACTATGATAGCCGTCTTTATCAATAATTTCTCTAAAAAGAGTCAAAAAGTAGGAGTTGCAAGAATGTTGGAGCGCAATACTAACATTGCTAGGGTATTGATGTGCGTGGCAACCCATTGTATGATTGACATTTGTATAATAACCTGGACAGCTCACTCCTTTGGTGGAATACCAAACGCCTTCTTGCATTCCAATTAAAGCGACAACGGGTTTGAATAAAGAACCAGGTGGATATTTTGCACCAACTGCTCGATTAAAAAAAGGTTTGAGAGTATCTTTCATCATATCCTGAAAGATTTTCCCTCTTTTATTATTAACAACCAAAAGATTGGGGTCGTAAGTGGGCGCACTTACGAGCGTTAGGATTTCTCCAGTATTGGGTTCTAAAGCAACAACACTACCTCGCTTATTTTGCATCAAGGATTCGGCATAGCGTTGTAATTCTAAGTCTATCGAAGTTATCAGATTTTTGCCAGAAATGGCTGCCGAATCCAAAGTGCCATCCTGATAAGGGCCGACAACTCGACCTAGATTATCTTTGAGTAGATATTTCATGCCTTTTCTACCTCTAAGATAATCTTCATAAGTACCTTCCAAACCTGTACGACCAATATAATCTCCTAAAGAATAGACTCCTTTATTTTGGTCTATTTGCTTCTGATTGACCTCGCTAATATAACCGAGCAAGTGCGCCCCGACAGTGTCGGGATAGCCTCGTATGATACGATTTTGGATAGAAAAGCCTGGAAATTCATACAGGCTTTCTTGCAAACGAGCATAAGTTTCGTTCGAGATTTTTTTCTGAAAAATAAAGGGTACAGACTTGGAGTAAAGATGGCTTTTCCAATTTTTTTCGATTTGTTTATTGAACGTTGCTTTATCAATTTCGAGGATTTCGCAGAGAAAAGCAGTGTCCATTTTGGGGTCGAGTTGCTTGTAAGTGACCATCAAATCATAAATTGGGTCATTGAAAATCATCAATTCGCCATTGCGGTCATAAATAAGTCCACGCGAAGGATAGAGTATTTTTTTTTGAACAGCCGAAGTTTGCGCCCTACTTTGAATGGATTGGTCAAACAATTGCAAATGAAGAGCTTTGCCTATCAGCACAATTGCTGCTAGTGCAAAAACGATACGTATGATATATTGACGTTCTTTGTAGAGTTCGGACATTCCTTCACGTGTCTATGTGTCTATGTGTTTGCGTGTTTATGAAAACACAAACACATAGACACATAAACACAATTTCTAATTACCAGACTTTGGTGGCTTTATTTTCGTCCACCCATTTGCTCCATGCTTTGTTGTAGGTATGGACTTTTTGGGTGGTTTCTCCATCATTATTTTCGACGGGGAAGCCTTGATTCATCCATTCAAAGATACTACCATAAAGATTAGAAACATTAGAATAACCATTTTTTTGCAATTGTTCTCCAATTTTTTCGCTACGATAACCGATAGAACAATAGACAACGATAGGAGCATTTTTAGGAATATTTTTGATGGTAGAAACATCAAAATTGTCGTAGCCGATAAACTGGGCGTTTGGTATATGACTTACGTCATATTCTTCTCGTTCTCTAGCATCGAGAATGTATATTTTATCTTCTTCTTTTTCTGCTAATTCTTTGGGACTTATTGTAGGTACACTAAAACTGATAGTTTGACTAATTTTTTTATCAAACTTCGGATTGAGAACCAATGGTCTATCCGCAGGTGCTTGGGCACAAGCACCAAGTACCAAGATTAAGAAAAGGAAGTTGAAGAATAGCTTTTTCATA
>JAHDEQ010000051.1:6830-16745 GCA_020628755.1 Saprospiraceae bacterium | reverse complement strand
ACAAGCACCAAGTACCAAGATTAAGAAAAGGAAGTTGAAGAATAGCTTTTTCATAATGAATCTTAATGTGTTAAAACGCAAGCTAAAGCTTACGCCACTATATTTCTAATGGACCTGCGCCAACATGGTCGGCAATCATTTCATTATTTTCACAAAGTGGCAACAGCTGCTCTTTTATAAACGCTGAAACTTGTGTTTTAATGTTGTCAGGATATAATAAATGTAAATTTGGGCCAGCATCTAAGCTAAAATAAACAGGCAATTTGCTTTCCTTGCGGAAAGCCCAAAGACGTTCTATCATGAGCAAGCTATTGGGGCGCATCAAAATATAAGGAGGGTAGGAGGTCATCATAAGTGCATGCAAAGTCAATGCCTCACTTTCGGTGATTCGACCAAAGGTTTCTAAATCGCCCGTTTCTAAGGCTATCAACAATTGTTGCAAATTGGTATTGGCTTGACGATAGCGGTTTTCTGCATAAATATTGCCATCCATGAGCGCGTGACCAGCAGAGCTGGAAACGCTTTTTTCGCCTTTGCTGGCTATCAAAATATCGTCGTGAAAGGTTTGAAAAATCGAGTGAACTTTTTCTTTATAAGGAATAGCAAATAAATCGGAAGAACCATCGGCCGCCATGCTTTCGCCCCACAGACCAAGTCCTTCGTATATCGAACGACAGGCACTACCCGAACCCAAACGTGCAACATAAGATGCTTTTTGACGAAAATCTTTATCATTATTAAGTGTACCAAAAAAACGGTCTTCCAAACTACACAAGCACAAGGCCAAAGCACTCATACTCGAAGCCGATGAGGCAATCCCTGCCGAGTGCGGAAAAGAATTATCGGAACGAATCGTCAAATCCAATTGCTTTAAGAAGGGAAAAATAGGAGTCATTTTTTCTAAGAAAGTGACCAATTTTTTTCTAAATGGTTCGTTGGATTCATCCTTAAAAAAAAAGGTCAAATTGATGCCTTCATCAGCTCCTTTTTTGGGACGATACTCCAAGTAAGTATCGGTATATGCTTTTTCTAGAGTGAAACTGATAGATGGATTTTTTGGTAATTGAGTGCCGTGTTTGCCCCAATATTTGACTAAAGCCAAATTAGAAGGACTGCGCCAAGCCACTCGCCCTGGCTCAATTTGAGCCGTTTCTATGATAAGGTTTTGATTTTCGTACATAATAATATTTTGGATGTTGTGCGAAGATAAGGAGAAGACGATTATTAGCCAATTGTATTTTCAGATTTGAAAACGCCATAGACTATTATGTTGAAGTTGGGAAACTTCAACCATCGAATAGGAATTATTTTTTCTTTGGATTTTTAGGGACGGGGTCGGGGCCATGTCCTGCCCAGGGGTGGCAGCGACCAATGCGTTTGAGTCCGAGCCAAGTGCCTTTGAATACGCCCCATTCTTGTACGGCTTCTATCATATAATGTGAGCATGTGGGCTGATAACGACAACTTGGACCTAGTAAGGGCGAGATGGTGACTTGGTAAAATCGAATGGGTAGTATGATGAGTTTTTTGAGCAAGGAGTTTTGAATTTTAGAATTTAATACTGTCTTTTGTATTGCCTTTGATGAACAGGAAATAGGCTTCTTTTTTATTGGGGCCTACAATATTGATAATATTTTTTTGGTCATCGTAGATTTCCATAAGTACATTATAATCAACAAGTAGTTCTTGTAGAAAGTTGACTTCATTGACTTCTAAATAACACCAAATGGCTGATAGGTCTTCGGAGATTTCCTTTCCTAAATAAGTATAAGTGGCTTCGTTTTGATTGACATTGAGGTTGAAGCGTTGGTTGAGGTATCGTTCGATGTATTTGTCGGAGTCGGGGGCTTCTTTTTCGGTAGCGATGAACAATTCTTTTGCCCCTTGCTCGGCTAAAGCTGCTTCGAGATCGTCTATAAAAATATGCAGAGTGATTTGAAGGCTTTTTTCAGGCTCATTGTACTCTATCATACAACGACTGAGGTGAAACTCATGCGTGATGGGTAGTGGCGCAGCCACAGCCATGTACGACCAAACACTCAAAAAGACGATAAAAAAATATTTTAGCATAAAAAAAGATAACTTGTTTAGAACTAGGCGCATTTCAAAAAGTCGTTAATGTATTGCTGTTTAAACCATGTAAGGCATATAAGAAAATATAAGTGCGACATTTTGAAATGCGCCTTTTAAAACTTCAAACTCTTAAAAATAAACTCTAACTGCTGCATAAAATCTCGTTTTTCTTTGCCAGGAGCATGAACAAATCCGTCCATAAAAATGAGTTCATTGGTCTTAGGATTGAGGACAATATACGAAATAAATGGCCCTCCCATAAAATCGTTTTCGATATCCCATATTCCACGTGCCTCAATTCCAAACTGGCCATTGAGTTTGATGTTTTCGACAAACATGGGCAAATCCACGTCGTTGATGCGCATATAAGCTCCCTCAATATCCGTTGTGATGTAGTTTTTACCGAGTTCGTTGCGAATATTTTTGATGCCTTCTTTTGACAGTTGGGCCTTGTCAGTATAAGGAATTTTATAGAGCATAATGTTACAACTTGCACTGCGTGTTTCTTTGCGATACCATTGAAAATTCCCATCTTCAATGGCGATTTTGAAATCTCGTGGCATCTTGAGCGAAAAACCCAAATCGGTTTTTAGTTTATTGGTATTGACGGCATTTTCGCCCATTGCATAAGCCGAGGCTTCTATTTGGCTACGGTCAAAGTTTTTGACCTTTTGAGCAATGACGGGGTAATTTTTACGGATATTATTGATTAAAGCCTCTTGGCCATAACCAAAAAGATAGACTAATAATTGTCCATTTGCCCACTTGTTGCGGCCTGCCGTTGAAGAAAAAGTATTGTCCTCTTTGGCACGACGGATATTTTCGGAACGCAAATCTTGTTTTATTTCATTACTGGCAACTGAAGAATCGTCTTGCAAATCGCCGAGCAACATATAAGTGCGTAGTTGTTTGCGAAGCGGTTCTTTTTGGAGTTCTTCCATAGTAAAATGACGCAAATCAAAAATGGGTTCGGGCTGGGGCAAAATGAGATAAGGCGACTCAAAGTAATACCGTAGGCTATCGCCTACGGGGCCATCCCACACATTTTGGTCGGCAACAATGACGATTTCGTTGGTTGAGCCAATTGCCGTAGGCAAGGCTTCGAGGCTTTTGAGTTGTTCGTTGGAACAACTGCTCAACAAAAAAGAAAGAATGCAAGTATATATGATGGTTCTAAATGTCATTGGTATGGATTAAAATTTAAACAAAAATAGTGTTTCTTTAATAATCGTTTCACTAAAATAGATGCTTTTTGCCTTTTTTGTGGTGTGTTCTGTGTGTTGAGGTGTCTAAGTGTTTGCGTATTTGTGTTTTCATAGGCACATAAACACGCAAACACATAAGTACATATTTTATTAAGACTTCTTTAAAGTTTGGGCTTGTTGGACGATAAAATTTCGTTAAATGTCGAGTAGAAGTGGAACGTTTTGGGTTTTTATGACACTTTATATATAAACAGAAGTTTTTGTCAAAAATAAAAACTCATTACCATGAAAAAGACATTTGAAAATAGATTAGTAGCTATTGATTGGATAGCCAATTTTGTGGAGAACGAAGGGCAATTTGAAGTATTGCGGGAGCAATTAAATTTCAATTATATTTATACCAATTCGTACTTTTTGGAAATCAATGAAGACGAGGAGTTGAAAGAAGTGGTGGGTTTGGATAGGAATAAAAGAAGCTAAAGCATTGCCAAATTTGGCAATGCTTTAGCTAAGAGCTATTAGTTGTTTATAGCATGTACATCCATTTGTGGGAATGGAATACTAATGCCTTCTTTATCAAATGCCTTTTTTACGTTTTCTTGCATATAGAAAAATACGTCCCAATAATGCTCGCTTTTGCAAAACGGACGAGTTGCCAAATTTACTGAACTATCTGCCAATTCTGCCACAACTACTCCTTGTGCAGGGTCGTCCAAAATCCAAGGACATTCTTTTCCAACTTTCAAAATAATTTCACGCGCTTTATCAATGCTATCGGTATAACCAATGCCAAAGGTTAGCTCAACGCCAATTTCACCTTGACCTGAAATATTAGTAATAATATTGCTCGTTACGACACCATTGGGCACAATGATACGTTTGTTGTCTAATGTTTTGAGCACCGTATTAAAAATTTGCAATTCTTCAACAGTACCTGTTGAGCCACCACCAATTTCTACTAAATCTCCTACTCGATAAGGTTTGAAAATAAGCATCAATACGCCACTTGCAAAATGCCCCAAACTGCCTTGCAAGGCCATACCAATGGCAAATGCTAAAGCACCAAAGATGGCAACAAAAGAAGTTGTTTCAACCCCAAATTGCCCAGCTACGGCAAGAAGCAACATGATTTTTAAACCTACACTTACTAAGGAAGTTAAAAACGGAGTTACGGTTTCATCCACGCCTCTTTTTTCGAGTAGGCGTTTGACGAGTTTGGTTATCCAGCCAATAATCCATAAACCAATAATGAGTGTAATAATAGCACCAACCACTTTTGGTGCATAGTCCCATACTAAATCTGTCAGTTTTTCAATAGAAAAATCCATGTTTTGAAATTTTATATGCTAATTAAATTATATACATCTTGACGTATTTTATGTACAAATGGTACAGTTTTTACACATTAATTTTACGTTAACATATTGTTTATTTATACGTTCTCGTCATATTGTTGGGTACGCAGATAATAAAATCTGCTTTTCCTAGATTTTCTTTTTCCAGTTTTTTTATATCATTTTGAAGAACGGTTGTGATGGTATGATATATTAGATTGGTTTTTTTTCGTTTGAGATACCAAAGAATCCCTTCATAATTGTCAGAATGATAAGCTCCATTGAAATGTAAAAAAGTACTACCGTTTTGATAATATTTTAAAATAAAATGTGACATGGTTGCATCTTTAATCGCTTGGGCACGAGGAAAATCCTCGTTGCCGTCAGCCATGTCGAGCATTGCTTTGTAGGAAGGTACATTTACATCAAACTCAAAGGGTAGGGGAGTCATCCAAGATTTTTCTTCGTCTGTCAAATCATTTAAAGCATCCATTCCTTCTCTAAATAATTTAGACGCATAGCGTCGAGGAATATTCGTTGCGATAAAAGGCAGTTGATTTGCCTTTGCAAAATTGACCAGCGGAGCATAATCTGTATCATAATTTGGCCACAGCCTTGCTAAAGTATCTAATGTTGCTCGGTCAATTTCTCCTTTCAAAAAAGCATCAAGTGGCTTTTGATTGTCTGCCTCAAACATTTCGGCACCTAGCATGAGTTTTGTTACTTGATTCAAATCTTGTGCGACTTCTAATTGTAGCCAATGAGCAATGGGGTCATTGTGGTACTCACCAAAAAGGATAATATCAGCTTGCTCCAATGTTTGAAGCATTTTTTTGTACTTTACTTTTTTGCCCTTATTATTGTACAAGATGTAGGCGGGTTTGTCTTGGGCTTGCATATTGAAAATTGATAAAAGAATAATTGATAAAAAAAATAATTGCTTCATTCTTTTAGAATTAGAAGACGTTTATAAAACGTGATTTTAATCGCTGCATTTGCCTAGCTAAGCTGTGAATGCAGATTAATGAAAAATATATTATTTGGAAATTGCAATGGTTGCAAGACTAACTTTGGTGTCAGGCACTTCCAAAATTTTGGAAGCGCAGGCTTCGAGTGTTGCGCCAGTTGTTAGTACATCGTCAACCAATAAAATATGTTTACCTTGAAGTTGGTTTGCTTTGTTTACCGCAAAAGCTTTGAGTACATTATCGAGGCGTTCGGCACGTGATTTTTTGGTTTGTGAATCAGAATGCTGGATGCGTTTGAGTGCCTTGGGCGACCAAGGTTTTTGCATCGTTTGTGCCAAACCTTGAGCAAAGGCATCGGCTTGGTTATAACCTCTACTATGTTTTTTGCGAGGATGAATAGGCACAGGAACAATGATTTGTATATCTTTAAAAAGAGGGCTTTCCAATAGTTTTTGGCCATACCATTGACCCATTTTTACACCAATATCATATTTGCCTTCATATTTGAGACTATGAATCATTTTTTGTGTTCGACCTCCCTTGACAAAAGGAAACATTGCTGCGCCAGCATGCAATGAGATACGACCCCAAAAACGTTCCGTAAATTCATTGTCTTTTTCTAAATGATGACTGGTTGGTATGAGCGTTCCCATACAGGAAACGCAAAGCATATGAGTATGGATGGGATGTTTTTCTCGGCAAGCTACACAAAGGTTGGGATAGACCAAACCTACAAAATCATTCCATGCTTGTAGTAATACGTTTCTCATAATTTTTCAAAATTACAGAAAGCACCGAACATAAAAAAACGCCTGCCCCAAAAATTGAGACAGACGCATCAAAACAAAACGAAAAACCAACTTTAAACAAGTTTCTTTATATAAAAGCAATTGCTAAATTGCTATCAAATTCTTTTGTATTTAAAACTATTGATTGTAGTGATTTGTTGCGAAAAAAATGTTAATAAATTCCTAAAATAATTTGGTATTGTAACACTCTTGCCGCTTTATTTTTTGTAATACCAAAATCTAGCCATTTTTTAGATAAACAGGAATTTCTTTTGTTTTTCCATTACGATATATCATAATGGATATAGTATCGCCAACTTTGGCACTACCAATCAGTTCTTGTAGTTCGGGTACATTGCGCACTTCTTTGTTATTGACTCCAACAATCACATCGCCAGGGAGCAAGCCAGCGTATTGCGCCGAACCACCATTGACCAATTCGTCAATTACAACACCTTGGCTTAGGTCGAGTCCCATTTCTACAGCATAATCATTATCTAAATCAAAAATATTAATGCCCAAATAAGCCCTTTGATAATCACCATGTTCGATAATGTCATCAACGATTTTTTTCATCAAATTCACAGGAATAGCAAAGGAATAACCTGCATAAAAACCTGTTTGGGTTTTGATGGCAGTGTTAATACCAAGTAGATTTCCTTGGGCATCAACCAAAGCCCCACCTGAGTTGCCAGGATTTACAACAGCATCGGTTTGTATAAAGGACTCAATGCGATCGTGTTCTTGTATAATGTCCAAGTTGCGACCTTTGGCACTAATAATTCCAGCCGTCACGGTAGAGTTTAGTTCTAGCGGGTTGCCAACGGCAAGTACCCATTCTCCAACACGGGCTGCGTCGGAGTCGGCATGGTCGAGTACGGGTAAGTTGTCTTCTTCAATTTTGACAACGGCTAAGTCTGCTGCAGGATAAGTACCTACGATTTTGGCAGCTACCGTTCTATTGTCGTATAATGTTACTTCTACTTCATCAGCAAATCCTATAACATGATTATTCGTTACAATATAGCCATCGCGTGAGTAAATAACACCAGAGCCAGTACCTTCTTTTTGACGAGGAACGAAGTCAAAAGGAGAAAAGAAATCGGAATCAAAAAAGCCTCCAAAAGGGTCATTGTTTTGTTGGTTTTGACGACGTTGTTGGGCCAAATCTTGGCTTTCGGCTGCTCGAATATGTACAACGGATTGCTTGGCAATATCGGCTGCATCGGCAAAATCAAAAGGAGCTATTTTTGCACCAGCAGGCACATTGACTTCTTTTTTTATCTTTTTAGAAAAATGCGATGAATCATTATGGAGCGTAGTATTTTTTTCAAGCAGTAATTGAAAACCTCCTAGCGTGATGAGTCCTCCAATGATACCTGCGGCTATAAGAGAAAGGAGTTGTTTCATGATTTTTAGTGTTCGTGTGTTCACGTGAGTACGTGTTCACGGTTTATCATTTTTTTGAATATACTCAAGAAAAACGTAAAACTAAATAGGCTTGTTTTGAAGTCTAAATCTTTTTAACATGACCTTAACGCCTTGATTCTATTTGGATAAACTTTGTAGGAAATTTACCAGTAAATGAACGCCAAAAGCGGTTGCGCTTTTGTCTTTGGACAAACCTGAATTTCCAAAAGCTACACCTGCAATATCCAAGTGCGCCCAAGAAGGATGATTGTCTATAAAAAATTCTAAAAACTTAGCGGCAATTATTGCTCCTGCCAAAGGACGACCACTAAAATTCTTAATATCTGCAACATCCGAATGAATATCAGAAAGGTAATCATCCCAAATGGGGAGTTGCCAAAGGCGTTCGCCCGTTTTTTGACCTGCTTGTAGCAATTGATTGGCCAATATTTGATTGTTGCTAAATAAACCTCCTGCATGATAGCCTAAAGTTCGGACGGTACTTCCTGTAAGTGTAGCCACATCAATAAGTGTATCGGGCTTATAGTTTTTGTTCAGGTAGGCAAGTGCATCAGCCATGATGAGGCGACCTTCGGCATCGGTATCAATGACCTCGATTGTTTTTCCAGCGTAAGAATCAATAATATCACCAGGTTTAGTCGCCGTAGCATCCACACAGTTGTCGGTGATTGGTGTGATGGCAATAAGATGTAGAGGTAGTTGCAATTTGGCAGTCAATTCCATTGTTCCCATAACGGCAGCAGCACCTCCCATATCACTTTTCATATAGTGCATGTTTTGGTGTCCTTTTATAGAAAGTCCGCCTGTGTCAAAAGTGACTCCCTTACCGACTAAACCAATTTTTGGGATTTTCTTTTTTGATTTTGGTTTGTACTCCATAATGACAAATTGAGGTGGAAATTCACTTCCTCGATTGACTGCTAAAAAGGAGTGTAAACCGATTTTTTGACATTTTTCTTTATCGAAAACAGTGACGTTGAAACCATTTTTCTTTCCAGATTGAACTGCCCAATTGGCCATTTGTGTAGGGAGTAATTTATTGCTAGGCGCATTGACCAAATCCATTACTCGCAACTGCGTTTTGGCAGTTGCGATGGCTTGGCGACAGGCTTCTTTAAGAATAGATTTGTCTAACTTTGAAACGATTTGAATTTTTCGTTCGTCAAGATTCGTGATTTTTTGGTTTTTTGATTTATAGGAGCCTATTTCATAAGTACCAAGAATGAGTCCATTGATGGCTGCTTGTACAATGAGGGCATCGTGTTGGAGATAAGAAAAGTCAATACAAATATCTTCTGAATTATTTCTTAAATGATTAAAATATAACTTTTTGAATACTTGCAAAATACTATTGAAATTGATTGCAGTACCACAATCAATAAAAAATATTTTTTCAGAAGATGAATAGAATTTGATTATTTGGTCGGAGTTAGCATAGAAAATGGATTCTAATAATTTTGAGTCAATACCTAAATTTTTTTTGATTTTATTGTAGCCTACTTTGGCTTTTTCACTTATTGGAATAATTAAGATGCCTTCTTTAAATGTATTTAATTGTTTAAGCTGAATTTTCATAATTTTTTGAAATTTTGGAAAGGTAGTTAAATCGCTGCAAGATAATTGTAAAACAGGAATATTTGTATTAGATTTGCTTTTCAGAGTAAAATATGTTTTCGTTTACGTGAAACTATCTAATATGGTTTGACGTAAATTATTTTCAGCAAAACATATTATAATTATTATAAGCCTCCCTGACACCGATTTTGATGGATTATCGTGCAAGGTAATGTCATCTTACCCAAATCAATTCAAAAGCTATAACAAATTAATCGGAATAATTAAGAGCATAATAATTTCCTATAAAAATTTTTAAAGGAAGAAAATTTATTGTGGTATAAGATTAATGTTGTGGTGACATATTGTAATTGTTAGAGTCATAATAGTTGTTGAAGCAATGAAATTGAATCTCTAGCATTTGTAAAGTGCTTCTCTACTACTTTTCACCCCAAAAATACTACATAGAATCGCCTTCTTATTTCTTTAATTGAAGATATTTTATTTAATCACTATTCAACAAGTTAAATTTCATGAAAGTACTAAACTTCCTAATGGTTTG
>JAHDEQ010000051.1:4077-6730 GCA_020628755.1 Saprospiraceae bacterium | reverse complement strand
AATCACTATTCAACAAGTTAAATTTCATGAAAGTACTAAACTTCCTAATGGTTTGTATTTTATCTATTTGTATAGCATCATGTGCTAGCGAAACCAAACCAAAACCGATAAACAAAGCTCCATCTCAAAAAAAGCAAGTCGCTCAAAAAAAGAAAAATTCAAAAAAAACGAGTGAAAAGAAGGCGAATCCGTATTGGACAAATCTGCAAAAACAGTTGAAACTTACCCCACAAAAAGTTAATCAACTTAAAGGTGTAAAGGCTAAATACGATAAGCAAAGAAAAGCAGCACCAAAAGTAAATGGTAAAACTAATCAAGCTAAGCTTAAAGCTATAAATACAGCCCAAAATAAGGAAACAAAGAAAATATTAGGCGATAAATTGTATGCTCAAAAAGCTGCATTTGATAAAAAATGGCAACAGCAGCAAAAGAAAAATAAAGCTGCAAAAAAGAAAAAAAAGTAATAAACTAGAGCTTAGTACCTAAGAGTTTTATAATGTTTGATAGATTAAATTTTTGGCTAAAATTCCTATGGATATGTCTGTGCAAGCCCTTTGCATTGGTAAAGCATATCAATGGTAGAAATGTATCTATCTTGGTAGATGCATTGAGAAGTGAATCGCCAAGAGTTATTCTAGGGAACCTGAAGGACTTATTGCAGATTGGCCCCAAATCTATCGAAACAAACTCAATTGATTTATTTTGTGATGTGATAACGAGTACATCAAAACGTATAGAAATTGTAGGTTGGGCTTTTTCACCTAATGAGATTGATAAAATAAGAGTTTTCGGAGATGATGTATTATTAGGTAAGGCTCGATATGGTTTGTCTAGGCCTGATGTGTTTGCAGAGGCTTCGGATAGAGTTGTTTCAGAGTCAGTCGGTTTTGATTTTGTGACTAAGGAAAAAGGGTATAAGACCATACGACTAGAAGCAATTGATAAATCGGGAAAAAAAGTATCTATTTATAGAAGGAGTATCGAGTTTTCCATTGAAGATCAGTATCAACTCATTCGAGGAAAAGGGAAAAAGCAATCGAATAAAAAATACATTTCTATACCCAGCAAACCATCAATAGCAGTTTGTTTATATGTACAACCCGAAGATGATACCTTACTCATCAAAGACATTCGGAAATCTTTGCAGTCCATTACAAGTTCATTCCACCCTAATTGTCCTATCTTATTACTCTCGACTTTAGAGAGGCATCAAGATAGTTTTGAGCAGCGGATACACGAAGGCGTGAGTCTGCAACTATGTCGCTATGATAATTTTAAAAAGACAGTCAATAACACAGGTTGTGATTATGTATTGTTTCTAGAGGTAGGAGATGAATTAACAGAAGACGCTTATTATAGATTTCAACATACCATCGAAAGTAAAAAACCAGCTTTTGTCTATTATGATGAAGAGCTTTTACTTGCCGACCAAAAGTTACCTTTTCCATTGTTCAAGCCGAGTTTTGATATAGATTTGCTTACTTCCTATAATTATATAGGAAGTTCGGCATTAGTTAGTGTGAAAAAAGGCAATACTATAAACTGGTTCGATGAAAACATTGGAGAAAAAATAAATGTTTACCAATTTTTCTTAAAATTGGTTAGTTGTACAGAAGATATTCACAATATCTCTCAAGTTTTGTTGAAACGCCATAGAAATAATGAAAAACTTACGAATAAGGAGGCTTTAGATTTCTATGTGGGGCAAAATAATACAAATGCTACAGTCGTAGAAGGAAAAGTTCCCAATACCCTTCGACTGAAACGTCGTCTCGAAAATCCTTTAAAAAAAGTAACCATTGTCATCCCATTTAAGGATAATATTTCTATCCTCAAACAGTGCATAGATAGTGTACTCGATAAAACAGAGTATGAAAACTATAATCTTTTTTTAGTTAGTAATGATAGTATAGAAGACGAAACTTATCAGTACTTAAATTCGATAAAGGATAAACGCATACAATGGCGACAGTATAATATGCCCTTTAATTTTTCTGAAATTAACAACTGGGCGGTTGGACAAATTGAGTCAGACTACGTTCTTTTTATGAACAACGATATTGTTATAAAAGAACAAGGTTGGTTAACAGCCATGGTAGAACATATTCAACGAGAAGAAATAGGAGCAGTAGGAGCAAAATTGTTATATCCGGATAATTCAATTCAACACGCAGGGGTTATTGTAGGTATTTATGGAGTTGCTGCACATGGGCATAAGTATTTTGATACGGACGAGTCGGGTTATATGAATCGCATTAATGTGATTCAACGTTTTTCTTCTTGTACAGCAGCCTGTTTGTTGGTTAAAAGAAAATTGTTTTTAGGAGTGGGAGGTTTTGAAGAATCATTGAAAGTAAATTTTAATGATGTGGACTTGTGTTTGAAATTTAAAGAAAAAGGGTACGAAATTATTTATACGCCTTATGCCGAAGCCTATCATTACGAATCGAAAACAAGAGTGACAGATAGTCCTTATTTAGAGAGTGAGGTAGCCTTTATTAAAAATAGATGGAAAACCTTTTTAGAGAAAGGTGATCCGCATTATAATCCCAATCTTACATTAGTAAAACGGGACTTTAGTTTAAAGGTGTAAGTATTCAAGCAGAATACTGAGAAAATAGAAAAAATGTCTAAGCCGATACAAAGGAAAATA
>JAHDEQ010000051.1:0-3977 GCA_020628755.1 Saprospiraceae bacterium | reverse complement strand
GAAAAAGAAACGTTCTTTTTCTTACATATTCCCAAAACGGGTGGCTCAACATTTAGAGAGCTGATTTATGAAAACTTTGAACCATACGAGATTTTTCCAAATTTATATGAATTAGTTCATGTTTTTGGAGGAAGTTATGCTCCGATGAAAGAGGTCGTTCGGCAGAAAAAATGGTTTACACAACAACGGAGAATATACATGGGGCATTATCCGATAGATTTTATCAATTACTTTCAGGTAAAGCCCAAGATTATTACTTTTTTTCGGGAACCTATAAAACGTACGATTTCTAATATTTTGCATTTTCATAGGATGCACCCCAAATTCAAAGGTAAACCAATTGCTGAAATCATAAAACCAAATGGAGAATACAATAAGGCATTGATGAATACACAATCAAAATTGTTAGGCTACAAAATTGCCAAGCAAAATTTTGAAGACTGTCTTAAAAATTTGAATTTGTGTGATTTTATTGGTTTGACCGAAAATATTGAAGAAGACATTAATAGTTGTGTAAAACAATTTGGATGGCGAACATCCAAATTCAAAACTAAAAATAAATCGTCAAAAGAAGAATACGAAGCGATAAAAGAGGAGATTAAGCAATATCAAGAAGATTTAGAAAATTTAAATAAACTTGATTTGCAATTATATCAAGCAGTGTTAAAAAAGATAAAATCAAAAAATAAACTCCATTTTCAAATATAGAATCATAGCATAAGCAAGGAGTCACCTCCTTCGCTACGGTACCCAAAAATCGAAATTATGCGTACCTGCATATTTATACTAGGCATGCACAGAAGTGGCACTTCTGCGCTTACAGGAATGCTTCATAAGTTAGGATTAAGCATTGGTAAGACTATTATGCCTAGTGCATATGATAACCCAAAAGGCTTTTTTGAAAACTTAGAAGTATTAAAGATTAACAATGCAATTTTAGAAGCGATAGGGCATAAGTGGGATAGTACAAAAAGTGTTTCGCAAAACGATTTAGAGGCTTTAGATCAAAATACTTTTTTTAATCAAATAAGTACTTTAATTCAACAAGAGTTTGATGGATGCACAAATTTTTTGATAAAAGACCCACGACTTTGTTTGGTTTTACCCGTTTGGCTAAAAGCATTCGAACAACTTAATATTGATAGTCAGTTTTTGATTATCAATCGTCATCCAAGAGAAGTAGCCTTATCACTAGAAAAAAGGAATGGATTTTCTTATCAAAAATCTTATTTACTTTGGCTAGAGCATATTTTTAATGCTGAAAAATATACACAACAAGCACATAGAGTTTTTTTAACTTTTGAAAATCTAATTGAAGACACAGAGAAAGTAATTTCATTAATCCGTAAAAGACTTGGACTTACACTCCAAGTTCCCATGAATGGTAAGAAACAGGATTTAGATGCCTTCTTAGACAGAAGTTTAAAACATTTTAATGAAGAAGGAGCAGAAGAAATACCATTCGTTTGTTCTAAACTATATGAGCTGATGCAGAAAATGACTAAAGCGAGAACCAATAAGAAAAAAATAGCCGATTCGATAGATGAGTTGAGAGGACTGTTTACAGAATCGGTGCGGATAAAAGAAGTTGATTCTTCTAAGAAAAAGTATTTTGCGCAATTATTTCTTGACTTAGGAGAAGGTTATCATGAAGATAATTCTATAAAAATACCTATCAATTCAGAGACCAAACGCTTAGAATTCAATATCTCAAGTTATAATTCTATAAAAGAAGTTCGCTTTGATCCTGCGAATTGCCCAGTCTTTTTTGAACTTGGAAAAGTCTCTTTAATCAATAAAGAAAGCAGTCAGGAAGTTCCTTTAACAGGCGTTCATGTTTTGGTTCAAAATGATAATCAATTTTTGTACGATCATGGAGATCCAAACATGTTTTTTGATGGCGAGTTCTCTTTTGATAATGTTGACAAAATAGTTATAGAACTTAATGTTCTAGCTCTTGATCTGCATGCTTATCCTCATATTTTACGAGTTTTTGAACAATCATCATCTAAAATTCAAGAAGAAAAGTTTTATTTAAATGAAGCTTTAAGCAATAAAGATCACGAAATTGCAAATGCTCATCAAAAAGTTCAAGAGCAACAAAATATTGTTCATGAACAACAAAGTCTTATAGAAAACTTGCAAGAGCAAGTAGCACAACAAAGTGCTACTCCTTCCGTACCTATCAATCATGATTTTGTCACTCAATTGCAGGAACAATTGAGTATGAAAGATCAACTGATTTTAGAAAAAGAGAGTCGTCTTCGTGATCAAGAAGAGTTACTGCGAAATAGAGAATCTGTTATCCAAGGTTACATTCATAAGTTAGAAGCTCAAGCAAGTCTTATTTCCGAAAAAGAAAACTTAGTCAAAGAAGTAAAAAATATTTACCAATCTCAGACTTCTCAAGTTACCAACTTTACAGAAACGCTGAATAAACAAATTGAGAAATTAAGACAAGAAAATGATCGTCTTTATCAGGAAAAAAGTGAAGCATTTTTAAGTTCAAAGGAATTACTCCTGCAAATTAAAACGTTGCAACATGAAATAAATCATCATGAATTAGAGAAAAATAGTTTTGCTTCTAAACTTCAAAACAAAGAACAAAATTTTGAAGATTTAAAACAAAAACTCAATCAAAAAGAGCAACAAGTTTCAAATTTAGAGCAAAGTCGAAACCAGCTACAAAATCGACTTCAAGAGCAACAAACAAAACTCAATACACATGCTCAACAAGTTGAAGCTAAAAACCAAGCACTTCAGCAAAAAGAAGCTCAGCACAATCAATTGAAGCAACAGTTTAATTCTAAAACAAATCAATTAGCTGAGTTTGAAACTCAAAATAATTTTTTGAAACAACAAGCTCAACAATTAGAAAGTCAACTTTCTAATTCTAAGCAACAGTTGGAACTAAAGGTTGGGGAGTTAAATGAGCTTAATCTTCAAAATGAGAAATCTACGGAGAAGTTGAAAACACTTGAAAATATCCTTTCAAGTGTAGAAGAAAAACTAGGACATAGAGAAAATCAAATTCAAAACCTTCAGACGCAAAATCAGAATTTAAATAAAGAAATAGAAGAACAAAAAGTAAACGAAAAACTTGCCGCTAGTCAGTCTCAAATGGAAGCGTTCAAATTGGGTAATATCCAAGATTTAAAAGCGACAAATGATTCTTTGCTTTCAAAAATTGATGAGCGACACGAAGAAATTCAGATACTTAGAGAAAATAATGGTTCTTTAACGGCAACAATTGCAGTTTTAGAAAAAGAAAATGAAGAATTAAAAAGCAAATTATCAGGTATCAATCAAGATTTAGATTTGTTAAACGAGTCTAAAACCAAGCTTAATGTTCAACTAGAACAAATTCGTTCAGAAAATGATAATTTGACCAATGCCGTTAAAGAAGCATATAATTATATTCAAGTTTTAGACGAAAAGCAAAAAAAGTTTGAAAGTATTGAAAAAGAGATTCAAAGACTACAAAATAAAGAACAAGAATATACTAAACAAATTCTCGAATTAGCCGAAAACAGCAAACAAAACCAACTCAAAGTAGAGGATTACAAACAGCAAGTAGAGCAAGCTCAGCAACAAAAAGCTGAAATCCTCAATCAAGTCAAAGAACTTCAGCAACAAAAAAACACATCAGAAGAGGAAAAACAGCAACAGCAAGCTGCACTTGAACAATTGCAGCAACAGCAAGCTGCACTTGAAAATCACATCAATGCACTTTCTCAAGAAAAGAATTATATTGAAATAGAAAAAAGTAGAATTGACAGCCAATTACATCTTTCTCAAGGCAATGTAGAAGAGCTAAAAGAGCAAATCAAAGCTCAAAAAGTGCATTCTTCAGAACTAGAGAAGATTGTCAAAGTTTATGTAGATAGTAGTGACGAACGAATGTCAATTATCAATGACATTCGTGATTCATTGAGTTATAAAGTTGGTTTTGGAATAACCTCACCTGTACGCTGGGT
>JAHDEQ010000050.1:9791-21943 GCA_020628755.1 Saprospiraceae bacterium | reverse complement strand
ATTAAATCTTGTGCTCTTAATTGAGTGAGTTCTCTTGATTGCTCATTGATGATTTGGGTGGCAGTATTGACATTATTTATTAGACGGTCGTACTCCTCTTTGGGTAAAAAAAGTTGGAGTTCGGTTCTTGTAATCTCATCATCTACTAATCCAACACCAAGCGTTTTTTGAAAGCGTTTAGCTGTTCTTGCTCTAATTCCTTGCTGACTGACAATCTCCCAAGGTGTTGCCACTAAAAGCTGGCTTCGATGTGCATAAAGCCATGCAATATGTCGGTAAATAAGTCTTTTCTTTATTTGGTCAATTTCAGTTTTGCTTACTTTATTTTCCTTAAATTGATTTGTCACATAGCCATCGACCATCATGCCCCAAGCTCGACTATCATTGATTATACCACCCCAAATTTTACGTGCTTCCCACATTCTGTCATAAGACTGATTATTTTTAAAACCTACATAGAATGCAACAGCTGTACCGATGACAGAAACTGGAAGCCAAGGGATATTTATCGAAATAATATCAAAATAATATAATGCTGCAATTGCGCCCATCAACAATGTTAACCAGACAATATGCACAAATGACCATCTTATAATATTGCCAATACTTATATTTTTTGCAACTAACATATTTGTAAAATATTTTCTTTAGAAAAAGCTAAATCAATTCTTATTCTCTTTATCGGCTAATAACAATTGTTCATGATAGTCAACATATCTGGTATAGGAGTTCGTATCTATCATCATTATCACGATCATCATGGCAATAACGCATACGCTACTTGCTTTCCAAGTAGGTTTGTCCATAAAAATAAATAGTAAAGCAGCAATTATAATAATAATTGGAATGGCTTTATAAACCGTATTTTGAAATGAATTAATGGTACTTTCAGTTCGAATAATTTCAGCTTTCACAAAAGCAGCTGCATCTTTATTATAATCAGTTACAAAACTGCTAACCCTTGATTTATTGGCAATAAATAATCCTATACCAATGGTTGATGTTAAAATACCTACTACAAGCATTGGTATAATGTAGGCTTTGGCTAGTTCGGTTTTGCCCATTTGCCAAAAGCCAGCACTTCCGATAAGAAATAGCACTCCAAAAAAAATAAAAAATTGAGCAGAAAACACCTCGGCTTTTGCCCATACAATTGCGGTTTTTAGTATGTCCATTTATTTATGTTTTTAATATTTTATTGCTTCGAAAATTTCAATTTAGAACTCCCACTTCACACCCGTTTCTTGTTCCGAAAGCTCCCATAGTCTTTTGGCTATGGCTTTATCTTTGGCATGAGGTTCTATATGATGTGCTCCAACTGGGCCAACCCAGTTGCTTCGTCCTGTAGGGCCATAAAATGCTTTCTGATCTAAATTTTCCTCGGTAGCACACATCAATTCAGGATAGGCACCATTTTCGGCAGGTTGTGTCAATGGAGATAATTTCATCAAACCAAAAATAACTTTCATCATAAAGCCGCCACTTGTATTGATAAGATTAGTTCTGGAAGAGCCAGGATGACAAGCATAAGATTTAACCACTGTTTTACCAGCTTTTTCCAATCTATTTTGTAATTCATAGATGGTCATAATTTGAGCCAGCTTACTTTGGCTGTAAGCATTGTTGGGCGTGTAGTCTTTCTCCCAATTCAAATCATCAAACTTGATGGTTTTGAGTCCCATATCATAGCCCATACTACCAACCGTTACGATACGACCTTTTGATTTTTCAATCAAAGGATAGAGCAAAGCCTGTAAGGTGAAATGCCCAAAGTAATTCACGCCCATTTGGCTTTCCCAGCCATCCACTGTCAACTTTCGAGAAGGCACTTGTGCGATTGCGGCATTACACATCAAGGCATCTATACGATCTATTTTTTCTAATACTTCTGCTGCTGCTTTTTTTACAGAAGCCTGCTCGCCCAAATCCATAACGATTGATGACACATCAATGTTATTGCCCAACTCTTGCTTGAAAGTTGCTATGACATCTTTTGATTTTTGTGCATTACGATTGAGCATGACAACTTTTGCCCCTTTAGACAAAAGTATTCGAGCAGCCTCTGTTCCTGTTCCGCTTGTTGTACCTGTAATGAGGTAAGTTTTGCCATTTAGGTTGCCTATTCTATCAGGAGTCCATCCTTGTTTTCCAAATTGATTTTTACCCATTTCAGTTTATTTTAAATTGGTTTAATGCTTCAAATTAATTTGCTTTTTCCTTAGCACAAATTAGTTTTGTGCAAAAATAGTATTAAACCTAAAAAATAATTTTGTTTAAAAGTCAATTTTTATTTGCTCAAACGTCGGAAAAATTTCTGTATTAGCAATGAGTAAAGTCCATAACTATATCATCGTCGGTCAAGGATTAGCGGGTTCGCTCCTAGCTTGGTTTCTTCAAAAAGAAGGAAAATCGGTTTATCTTATTGATAATCAACATCATGGAGCTGCTTCGGCTGTTGCGGCAGGTATTGTTAATCCCATTACAGGGCGGCGATTTGTCAAGAGTTGGCGATTTGACGAACTATTACCTTTTGCAAAACAAACTTACCAAGAAATAGAAAAAGAGCTTCGTTCCTCGCTCTTTTTTGAACGAGATATTATACGAGTTCTTTTTAACAATAAGGAAGAAAACGATTGGTTGGCACGTAGCATACAAAAAGATTATCAAAACTACATTGGTAAGGCTGAAGACATTGATTTGGAAAGTATCATTCAGCCACATTTTGCATTGGCTGGCATTCAAAATTCGGCACAAGTTGACTTGCCTACTTTGATTCAGCATTTTCAAAAATATTTCTTAGAAAAAGAAATATTACTACAAGAAAAATTTGACTACGCTCAACTAAAAATTGAAGACAAGCAAGTTCATTATAAACATCTAACAGCTCAAAAAATCATCTTTTGCGAAGGGCAACAAGCTCAACACAATCCTTATTTCAATTATTTGCCTTTTGTATTAGCCAAAGGAGAAGTATTGATTGTCAAAATACCTGATTATCATTCCGAAAAAATGCTCAAACATGGTGTTTTTATCGTCCCTTTGCAAGACGAAACCTATTGGATTGGTGCAACTAATGAATGGCCAGCCTACTATACTACAGAATCGCCAACGGTTGCCAATAAAACAAAATTATTGGATAAGCTCAATCAAGCTATTCACTGTCCTTTTGAAATTGTAGAACATAAAGCTGCCGTTCGCCCAACGGTCAAAGACCGTCGCCCTTTCTTAGGTTTACATCCCAAATGGAAATCACTTGCTATTTTTAATGGATTAGGGACGAAAGGTGCGTCTTTAGCACCTTTTTGGGCTAGCCATTTTTGCGATTTTTTAATTCATCAAAAAGATTTAGAAAAAGAAGTTGATATTAACAGATTTAACTAACAATCATAATCAACTAAAAATCAAATATTTATATATGAGCATAATTTAATTATAAAAATTTTATAAAAAAATCACCTTTCCAAAGTAGGTCTTTTCCTAACTCGCCTGTATTTAGTTCAAACAGCTTCTCAATAGCTTTTTTCTAAAAAAAATAAAGTTCTATACGAAAAAAAACTTTACACTTTTCACACATGATTTTTGGCCAAAATAAATTGTGAAATCAGCACTCAATTCTTCATTTAAAAATTTTTAACCGTATGAAAAGTATAAAAGTAAATTTGATGTATTGTATGCTTGTTCTTGGACTTATTTTTCAAGGATGTGCAAAAGACGAAAATGTCCTTACAGGTACAGATAATATTATCATTGGTGGAGCAAATGCGCTTGCCTCGGGCAATCGCCCAGATGGAAACGGTCCAGGTGGAGGTGGTCCAGGTGGCAATGGCAATGACTCAAATGTAGATTTGGTAGATAACGATATTGTCCATCAGTGGACGGAATTGATGTTAGAACTAGAGCGTCATGCTGCAGGTATGCGTCCCAACGCATCTGCAAGGGCTTTGGCTTATATTTATATGGCTTCTTACGAAACTGCTGTTCCTGGAATGCGCCCTTACGAATCCAACGAAAGAAGATTAGATGAATTTAGAATTAGAGACAATGAACGTCCTAATCGAATCCACTGGGAATTGGCCCTCAATGCTTGTTTTGCAGATGTCATTGACCACTTTTTAATCAATGTTCCAGAAGAATACGATAGTCGCATAGCGATTTTAGAAAATAATCTACAAAGTGAATTGAGTAATGGCGATTTGTCAAACCGATTGGTTGAAGAATCCATCGAATGGGGTGAGTATGTAGCACGAGAAGTCATTCGCTATAGTCAAACCGACGAAGCTGCTGAAGCCCAGATACTCGAACCGCAACCTACCTCGTACGAACCGCCTACAGCTGATGGTTATTGGACTTATTCGGCTGACCCAGAACGAGCATTATTTCCTTATTGGGGGACAACTCGTACCTTCGTGATAAGTCCTGACCAAACGACAACGGTAACGCCAATTGCCTACAGCGAAGACGAAGACAGCGACTACTACGCACAAATGAAAGAAGTCTATGAGGTCAATAATACTGCTAAGGCAGAAGACAATGATGATTTATGGATTGCTGAGTTTTGGAGCGACGATGTGGAGGGTTTGATGATGAGTCCGCCTGCACGACAATATGCAATTGCGAATCAATTGATTCAGCAGTATGAACTAAACTTGGAAGAAACTTTAGTCTTGTACCTCAAACTTGGTTTTGCGCTCAATGATGCGGCTGTTTCAACGTGGAAATACAAATACGACCATATGGTTATGCGCCCTAATGTCTTTATACATGAGCATATGGATCCTGATTTTCAGACCAATTTATTTCGCTTGGTCTATTGGCCAAATCCATCATTTCCAGGTTATCCTTCAGGGCATTCTTGCTTTGCTTCGGCTGCGGGTGGGGTTTTTATAGATGCCTTTGGCAATGCTACCAATTTTACAGACCGTACACACGAAGGTAGAACTGAATTTAGAGGTGCGCCACGAACGTTTGATAGTTTTGAAGAGATGGCTGCCGAGAATGCTTTTTCAAGAATACCGCTAGGTGTTCATATCCGAATGGATTGTGATGAAGGTTTGCGTTTGGGTTATGAAATTTCGGATGCGATTAATGATATGGATTTAAGAAGAGATCCTTTATAGCTATAAACAGACGGTGTGGTAAATCTATTTACCACACCGTTGTCTTTTGGTTCTTTTTATTGGCAACCTACAATTTCTATTTCAAAGCAAGCATTGTTTACACTTGGATTGGCACAAAATCCTGGTAATAAATTGACTTCATTTCCTGCCGAAAATAAAACTTCATCTAAAACAGTTCCGTCGGCATCAATTGTATTTGAAGTTTGATAAATACCTGTATCAATAGTATTATCCAAAACCAAATCACTTGGACAAGGATTGCAACTTTGAGTCGTTACATCCACAATTCGCCATTGTTGATGGTCGCCTCCTGACCAATTTTCATATATAATCAAATCGCCACTTTGAGTACCTGCATTTTGTACAGAAATATATTGATTGAGGTATTGTGATTTCAGACTAAAATAGCCATTTCCTACATCTACTATTTCAAAAAATTGTGGCTGAGAATCATTTCTTTTCCATTGATAAACTGTTCCAGAAGTTGTTGTTCCGTCCAGTACTTTTTGACTGTGTTCTGCTCGTATCAAATATTGGTTGGCACCGAAGTAATGCACTTGCCAGCGTTGATGCGAAGCATCATCGCAATCGTGTTGTACCAGCAAGCTGCCATTGGTAAATCCGCCACTTGCTACTTCTAATAGTTTACCCGAACTTTTGCCTTCAAAGGCGACTGTTTGCGTTTCTAAAAAAGGAATTGTTGTAACCGACTCTACTAAATTGAACTTAAATTTTTGATTGTCATTACCTGAAACAAGGTCGTAAATCTGAACATTTGCGCCTGGCGTGGTAGAGATTCCTTCAATATCCAACACACGTCCACTCGAAGAAGACCGCACATAATAATAATTTGGTTCTGCTTCCTCTAGCACCCAATACGTATTGGCATAAGGATGTGGCTCGTATTGCTGAACATTTGCATTATTGTTCATATAATCGCCTGGTACTTCTAGCACTTTTTGGCTGTGCCTCGCACTTATGATATACTTGCCTTTTCCGACATGTTCGACTAACCATTCTTGATTAGGATTTCCAGTTGGAGTATATTGAACCACATTTGCTCCATTGCTGGTACTACTGCCTGACACGTCGAGGACTTGTCCCGAATGTTTGGCTTCAATCGTATAATAAGCAGTTGGTAAATTGATTGTTGATGCTAAAGTATTAGTACAAAAATACCAACGAGCAATCCGTTCAACTACTATTTGCAAATGGTTATAATAACCAAACCAATCGAGTTTGATGATATTCCAACATTTGCTCATCCAAAGATTTTCGTCAATCCAAGCTTCTTCAAAACGGCGGTTTGTTCCTTCGGACATCGACATCAAGGACTCAAAAGTAAAAGGCGGATCGTAAGAGCGAGCCAATTGTCGAATCCAAAATTGGTCGGTTGGGAAATCTCCGAAATGTAAAGTATTAATTTGGTTGACCATCCAATCTCTCAATTCATCATTATCATTTGTGCCTATCCAATCGGATGTATAAAAGGAATGCGACCAAAAAGCGTCGGGTTGTCCTGTCGGATTGGTATTGAATAATACCAATACTTGCCCAGCATTAAGGGCTTCTTCAAAGGTCAAATCAATAGAAAGTGTATTCGGAATTATTTTATTTCCAAACAAACTATACAAATAATCTGCTATAACTTGGTTGTCGCCTTCGGTTTGATGAATGTCTAAAATGATCACCTCGTTTGGGTGATTATCGAGTTCTGTTTTTAGTGCATTCAAATCATTTTCAATGCCATAAACATAAGAACACAAATCGCCATGAAAGGCATAAAAACTTCCATCATAACCAATTCGAGTATCAAAATATCTAGCTCCTTTTAAAAATTGAGTTGCGATTGCTTCTCCCTGCTGGTCGCAAAAATTTGCGCCGCCATCACGCTCATACAGTGCATTGTGCGTTCCTAAAATTTTGAGCTCTTTTAGTTTTATATCTTTTATCCCATCATAGACATCGCCCATCCAAGAAGCGGTTTGGATGTTGGGAATAGACGTTTGTCCAATTAGCAAAAAAGGAATACAAATTATTGCACAAACAACTTTGTATGGAAGAAACTTATTCATAAATTCTTATTTTATATACGGTTTTTCGCCAGCAAATAGCATCGTTTGAGCTTTAGTTTTCCAATCGCTTGGTACTTTATCGCCCTGAGCGACATAAGCTAAGGCAGACAAATAGCCTTGTGTTTGGACGCTGCTTTGCAATAAAACTCGCTCTGCTTCATCGTAATTTTTGGACTTCAATTGCGCTATAAAGTCTAAAGCACTAATGTCTTCCCCTGCTGTGAAATCGGTCAAGATTTGTTCAAATTTGTCGAGTCCTTTTTTCTTTCTTAAATACAAACCTGCTAATAAAACAGCTCTTGAATTATTAAGAGTGTTTGGGTCAATTTCTAAGGCTTGTTTAATCCATTCTTCTTTTGCATCATCGGACATGGCACACATGGCCAATACATTGGGGCGAATAGCAACTTCTTTTTCTACTTGTGCTAAGGCTTCCTCCAATCGTCCCTCATTGATAAGGAAGTAAGCATAGTCTGCAGGTGCTTTTTCTAAGCCTTCTTCTAATGATTTGTAATAAGACAAATACTCATTTTTGGAATCGGTAATTTTTTCTAAACTTTCTCCTTTCGTCTTCCTGTAGCGTGCTATACGCTCCACGAGCAAGGCAATTTGTTCTTTTAACCCAGCAACTTTAGGATAAGCCATCATCAAAGATTCGTGTGCTTTACGCCAATCGCCTTGCCTTGTATAGGCATAGCTTGCTGCATAATTGAGCCAACCATGTTCAGGCCATTTATTAGCACCATTAATAAATTCTTGATTTTGCTCCGGCCCATCAGGCAAGCAACGTGTTTTGATATAATATAAATCGGGATTGTTGGGTTCTTGGGCAAATTTGGCTTCAAAATCGGCACAAACTGCGGCTTTACTTGTATCATCACCTGCATCCATCAACATTCTTGCAGTAGCAATTTCGTTGGGATATTTCTCCATTCTTTTTTGAAAAACTTCTTTAAAATCGGGCAAAGCAGTCGCAGCCCCCAGCCATTGCAATGTATTTTTATCATTATTGGAATCCCAAAGTGCATGCGAACGAATCAAAGTTGATTGATTTTCTTCTCCTTGTACTACACTTATTATAGAAGTAGGATTGATATTACTTAGAGCCGTGATGGCATTTCGAGTGGTAGAACTACCACTCGTGCTAATGGATTTTGGAGGCTCTTGCAAAATATAATCAGCATTCGCTTGCATCCAACGTCCATTACCCAACATTTGGTCATTGTTTCTAGGAATACCTCCATAATAAACCGTGTATTTGTACATGGCCGCCGCCCTTGCAATGTTATATACATAATGGCTCGCCGTAGAACGGACAGAAGGTTGGAAGGTCTCCACTACTTCACCATTGGCGGCTTGCGTCGTTATTTCATAACCTTTTGAGTAATCCAAACTGACTGTACGAGAAGAGTGTGGCCCAACATTTAATTTATCTCCATTCAAATTGACGGTCATAGGTGCGGACAATCCATTGTAAATAGAAAGTTGTTGTTGTCCTGTCGTGCCTGCCATATAAACCGTGCCTCCAACGATAGAGGCAGCCACCGCAAATTTGGTCAAAGAAGCGACCATCCCATCTGCAGCAATAAATTTGTCCCAAAGGTTGAGCTTCATATTAGTTTTGCGCTCGTCGCCTGGCATCATCACCTCATATTGTACATCTACATAAGTGGGCGCAGGCGCAGCTTCTGTTGTATTGGATTGATACATTTTTTGCACCTTATCTTCCGATTGTAAAAGAACTTCGAGTGCCTCCGAACGCAATCGAGACAAACTCTCGATGTAAACAGCAACCCAACTTCCAACCACTTGAATCCATTGGTTAATATTTTCTTGGTTGGCTCGTCCCAACTTCAAGTCTTCCAAAAAGTGCGACCACGAAAGCGTATCCAACTCGGTCAATAAATTATTGTCCAATTTGATTTTGGTACTATCTTGATAGACATTTTCCAAGACACGGTATAACTCGTTGCAGGCTTGCAAGAGTTTGACCATTTCTTTGGAACTCACATTGTTGTCGGCCATCACGATATTCAAGACCTTAGCCAAAATTTGGTTGGCATCGCTGATATTTAAAATATTGTGTTCGGCATAATGTATAATATGCAGCAAACCTTCGAGATACTCGTCCCAACGCATCCCAATTTTTTCGGCCAGTCGAAGGTGTACTGTGCGACAAAGGCGATCATGGTCTGCTACTTTGAGGCGTGCCGCCTCAACTTCTTTTGCTAAACTATCAATAACTTTAGGCAATTGCTGTCTTCTAATCTGAGTACCTCTATGCCAAATGCCATTGCTACCACTTGCCGTCATTCGATTTTCTTTGATGGCTTCGAGCATGACCTTTTCTTCTTTGAGCGTAGAAAAGTCTTCTAAATCTTCAACCAAAGACTCAGGATATAAATCCTGAACAAGCGTAGCCGCTTGTTCAGGATTTATGTCCGTACGATATATTTCGCCGCTATCTTGAAATTCTTGACAAAAGAAACGATTGAGGTAAACCCCTTTGTAAGCAGGATTGAAATAACTTTTTTCAAATTGTTTGTTGTGCAAAGGCATCAATTCTTCGGTCGTAATTACTTCTGTTTCGACATTGGCCGTCTTGATCAAATCGGCGGTTAAATCAAGTCGCGTTTGTGTTGGATTTTTAAACAAAACCCAAGCACTTCTATCATCAATAAAACCTGGGATGTAATGCCTTTTGGCATTGGCTTCTCGCTCTTGGTCAGGCGGGTGGGTTGACCACATTTTGGGTGGTTGTGCTATCTTATCCGAAAAAACTCGGTGGTTTTCGGGGTTTTCGGTAGGCACTTCTGGCGAAGTACCATAGTTTTTATCATTTAAAATATAAGCTGTCTTTGCTATACTTGCCGTTTGTACGGCATAAATATCTTCAACTGCTTTTTTGTTGCCAATTTGCTCATTGACCGTTCCCATCGCACTCGAAAAAGCAGCGTCGGCTGCTTGCAGTTTGTGCAAAGCATGAACGATGGCATCGCTACCTGTCGCCGAAACAGCAACCAAGTCTGCTTGAAATTCCATTTCGCGCGAAAGCGCACGTTGTGTCAATATAACCAATCTAAAAATAAGTTCGACCAAAGAACGAATAGACCAAACGATAATAGACAAAATCCATCCTATCCAAGCAATACGAATATCTATACGAGACAAACCACTTAGAAAACTGTCCAAAACATCTCGCTTGGCAATAACTGAATTGGCAATTTGATTGGCAATATAAACCCAACGGCCAACCAACATGGATTTTTGGGCAAAATGCCCAAACTCATGCGCCAAAACGGCTTTCACTTCACCCAAATTAAGGACATTGATAAGTCCCAATCCTATTTCTAGATTTTTCTTCGATGGAAAAAATAAATTCAACAAAGAAAGGTCATAAAATACACAAGCATTGACTCGATTGGAAAGATATACTTTACTTGGCCGAGGTGCGCCAACTTCATCCGCTAATTTGTGTAAATAGTCAAATAAAAGTGGCTCGTCTTCGGGTTTGATTTCCTTGTCTTGTACATCATATTTAGTTTGTACAAAGAAAAAAGCCTTTATCATAAAAACACCTAAAAACAAAGACATCAAGCCAATTCCGATATTCATCAAACCACCATTTCCACCTGTAAAAGCAGGATATAATAAGCGATATGCCGAATAAAAAAACCAGTACGTTAGATAAAGATAAAGGAGAAAAAAAGATACAATTCCTGCAACAGCTATCCAAACGTGTTTTTTGTATGCTGGTGTGGGGTCATTATAGTCTTCGGGTACGTTTTTGACGCTAGTTGTGTAGATTGATTCCATTTAGATTAAGTTTGTTGTTTGTAAAAAATAAGAGAGTAAAATAATCAGAAACGAAAATAATAATTTCTAAATTGATATTGAAATTTCGTACTTTTAAATGATGATTCTTTTTCGATACGCTATAGTTGTAACTTTGTTAGGCTTCATTTTCGGAAGCCATGCACAATCTTTCATTGAACGTTCCAATGATTTTGGAATGACACATAGCTATGGACAATTGGATTTTGAAGAATTTGGTGGAGGAGTGAGTTTTTATGATTTTAATGGCGACGGAAGGGATGATCTAAGTTTTGCTACCGCCTTAGGCGATAGCTTGCTCTTTTTTCAAAACAATCAAGGTGTTTTTGAGCAAATAAATGCACTTGCCACAGATACGACTGCTTCTAAACATTTGCTCTGGGCCGACATTGACAATGATGGCGACCAAGACCTTTTAGTCACCAACCATAAAGCTCCTAATCGTTTGTATGAAAACGATGGAAGTATGAATTTGACCGATATAACCTTTAAATCTGGTTTGCCATTGATTCCCGATATGTCTTATGGTGCAGCGTTTGGCGACTACGATTTGGATGGCGATTTGGACTTATACATCACCAATCGTTCCAATGGCGTTTTTGATAGTTTCACCAATTATTTGTATCGCAATAATGGTGATAATACATTTACCAACATCACATTAGAAACCAACACTTCTGATGGTTTGAAAGTCTCTTTTTGTGCTGCTTTTTTTGATATGAATCAAAATCTATATCCTGATATTTATATTGCAAATGACAGGATTATCAATAACACTTTGCTAAGAAACGAAGAAGGTTTATTTTTTTCGGACATCAGTACAAGTTCCAATACAGACTATGTCATTAATGCCATGAATGCAGGAATTGGAGACTATAATAATGACGGACATCTCGATATTTATGTGACCAATACCAATGGAAATTTGCTTCATGCCAACAATGGCAACGAGACTTTTTTTGAAATTGCTGATTGGGCAGGCGTGGCTTATGATAAAGTAAGTTGGGGCGGCATTTTTTTGGATTTTGATAATGATGGAAGTCTAGATTTATATGTTTCTTGCGAAGTAAAAGGCGAACAAAACGCACTCTACCAAAATCAAGGCAATGGGCAATTTTTGCAAATT
>JAHDEQ010000050.1:7432-9691 GCA_020628755.1 Saprospiraceae bacterium | reverse complement strand
AATTGTGGAACAGCTTACTTAGCTCAAAACACCAAAAACATTCATTTTGGTATAGGAAATTATACTATTGTAGATTCGCTTGTCGTCCGATGGCCAAGTGGCATTATTGACCGATGGCAAAGGGTGCTTTGCAATCAAACTTTACAAATCGAAGAAGGCAGCACACTTACTTCTAGCCAACAAATTGCTGCCAGCGAAAAGCAATTTGTGGTTTTTCCGAATCCTGTTGCATCAGATTTTATTTACATAAAAAATAACAAGCAAACGATACCAACAACTATTCGACTATATCATTCAAATGGTCAATTAATTTTTACTCAAAAACTAACACTCAAAAACGGACTCACCAATTTAAACCTACCTTCAACATTAAAAAATGGTATTTATACTCTTAGTATCGAAAGTCCTCATATTTCTCAAAATGAACAAATCATCATCATAAGATAGTCGTAACCACCGACTTCAGTCGGTAGGTTCAAACAATATTTTTATCTTAAAATTTTGTTAATCCACCAATCCAATGTGTATTTCGTCCCCTCATACACATCATAACCACGAAATTTGTATTCAAGGGAGCAGGAAATAAATAAGATACTCTAAAATACGAAGTTATTTTCTTCTTAGACAAGGCGAAAAAGAGGCACATAGCCTAGTTCTGTAACGATTTTTTCAACGAAGTATAAGGAGAAAAGAACAAGTATAGTTGGGTAGATTATTTTTTACCTGCTCTCTAAATAAGGTTTTCTATCCCCAAAACGTTATTTTGGAGAATCACCTAAAATATCAAAACTGAAAACCCAAAATCAATCAATTTATGAACCGTATTGGAATTTTCATCTTAGGTATTATCGCCTTTACGATATTATTCACATTTTGTGGATTCAAACAACAAAATAAAACGATGTTGCATTACGAAAACGACGATTATGCCGCTGCTTGGAAAGTAGTAGATTCGCTCGAAAATCAGGGCTTACCAAAATCTGCCCTCGAAAAAGTTGAGGAAATTTATACCCTTGCCAAAAAGGACAATAATCCTTCCCAAATCATCAAATCTGTCATTTATAAGGGCAAATACACCAACCAACTCGAAGAAGATGGCTTGGTCAAAACCATCGAGCAAATGCGCTTGGAAATGGAGCAAGCCGAATATCCAACCAAGCCCATTTTACAGTCCATGTTGGGACAAGCTTATGCGCAATATTTGGACAATAATTATTGGAAATTTAAGGATAGAAGCAATGTCCTCAACTATAAATTAGAAGATATTCAGACTTGGTCAATGGAGCAATTGACAGAAGAAAGCAATCGACTCTATTTAGCTTCTTTAAAAGACGAACAAAGCCAACGTACATCCATCGAAAACTTCGATGAGATTACACAAACCTCTAAAGCTGACCCAAAATATCGTCCTACCCTTTTTGATTTTTTGGCCTTTCGAGCCATCAATAATTTCCAAAATGAGCGACGCTATTTAACCGAACCCGTCTATAAATTTTATATCAATCAAGACGAAGCTCTGGGCGATGTTTCGACTTTTATCAATTATAAGTTTGAAACAAAAGATACCAGTTCTACCAAGTATCAAAGTCTGTTAGTTTTTCAAAAAGTATTAGCTTTTCATCAGGAGAATCAGAACAATGCTGCCTTGGTCGATGCAGACCTCAAACGCCTTGCTTTTGTCAAGCAAAACGCAGTTTTAGGCAATAAAGATGATTTATACATAAATGCTTTAGAAAGTCTAGCTTCCAAAAATGACGACAACGAAGCTTGGGCAGAAGTGCAATACGAAATTGCTAAATTTTACCAGCAAAAAGGCTTGCAATATAAACCTAATCCCGATGATACCAACCGTTGGGAACTCAAAAAAGCACATGATATTTGTACCAAAGCAATCAAAAAATATCCTGACTCTTATGGTGCAAAACAATGCAAGGCTTTACAACTTGAAATCGAAAACAAAAACCTAAGGTTGACAATGGAAGAAGTCAATCTTCGTGACCAAGCAATGTTGGCTTTGGTCAATTATAAAAATGTCTCTAAAATATATTTGAAGGCCATCCCTATATCCGAAAACCAAAAAGACAAATACGAAAAAACCAATTATCAAGAAAAACTTCAATACCTCAACTCGCTTTCGCCCAAGAAAATTTGGGCAGAAAATCTGCCCAACGAAGGTGACTTTCAACAACATTCGGTTGAAATAAAAATTGATGCACTTCCAACAGGTTATTATTTGATTATGGCTTCTGATAGTGAGTC
>JAHDEQ010000050.1:6139-7332 GCA_020628755.1 Saprospiraceae bacterium | reverse complement strand
GGTTTTGTCTATCCCGATTTCAAGAAAAATGATAGTTACAAAGTCCATATTTCTCACAAAGAGGACTACCTACATTTAGGAGGACGTTACTCTAATTATTATCGAGAAAGAGGACAAAAAACACGAACTGAAACGAAATTTTTCTTAGACAGAGCCATTTATCGTCCTTCGCAAACCATCTATTTTAAAGCACTTATTTTGGAATTTGATGGAGAAAATATGCCTCGAATTTTGCCTAACAAAAAGGTCTCTGTCACCCTTCGAGATGCCAATTATCAAGAGGTCGAAACCCTCGATTTGACCACCAATGAATACGGCACGGTCAATGGCAGTTTCACTGCTCCAGCAAGTGGTCTTTTAGGCCAAATGAGTTTGGTTTGTAGTGCAAGTGGTGCAAAAATGTTTCGAGTAGAAGAATATAAACGTCCCAAATTTGAAACGACTTTTAAACCCATTGAAGGTTCTTATAAATTGGGCGATAAAATTACCATAACTGGATTGGCTAAAGCTTTCGCTGGAAATAATATTGATGGGGCGAGCGTACAATATCGCGTCGCACGAGAGGTGCGTTACCCTTACCTCCCGTGGTGGTACAGACGTTGGTATGCTGCCAGTTCTCCAATGGAAATCACCAATGGAACAACGACAACCAAAGGCGATGGAACATTTGAAATCAACTTTGAATTAGCTCCTGATTTGTCTATAGATAAATCTCGAAAACCACAATTCAATTATACCGTTTATGCCGATGTAACTGACATCAATGGCGAAACGCAGTCCAAATCAACCCAAGTTTCAGCGGGTTATGTGGCACTAAAAGTTGGCATTGATATTCCTGAACGTTTAGAAGCTAATACTCCAAAATATTTTGACATCACAACTCAAAATTGGAGTGGACAATTTGAAGCTGCCGAAGGAAAGATTACAGTCGATTTATTGCAAATGCCCGATAAATTGTATCGCAAACGTCTTTGGAAAAAAACCGACCAATTCATTTTAACAAAAGAACAATTCAATCAGCATTTTCCTTTTGATGCTTATAAAAATGAAGACGAAGTTCAAAATTGGGAAACCGCTAAAACAGTTGTTTCGCAAAAATTCAATACGGCTGATAAGAAACAAGTTTCTCTTGGCAAAAATACTTGGCGACCAGGTAAGTATCGTCTTAAATTGACGACGCAAGACAAGTACGG
>JAHDEQ010000050.1:0-6039 GCA_020628755.1 Saprospiraceae bacterium | reverse complement strand
TATACTTTTGTGAAAAACAATCGGGTCTATTCCGAAAATAAAATGATTCAAGTTCCTTGGAGCAATAAGGAACTGAACATCGAATACAGTACCTTCAGAGACAAACTCTATCCTGGACAAGAAGAGGAATGGCAAATCAAACTTTCAGGTAACCAAAAAGACAATGTCGCTGCCGAAATGGTTGCTGCGATGTACGATGCCTCGCTCGACAAATTTGCCAAAAACAATTGGTTGCTCAATATTTTTCCTAGCAATCGAGCGCAAAGCTACAATTGGTACACACCAGGGTTTAATACAACGAGTACACAACAATTTAGCAATAATTGGAATCAATATGGCTCTTATCCCTATCGTCAATATCGACAATTGAATTGGTTTGGGTTTTCATTTTATGATACTTATTATTCTAGGAGTTTGGGTGGCGTGGAATTAAATGAATCTGTCGTTACGGGTGCTGCTCCCAAGCGTAGCAAAAGAAGAAACGCCGAAAGAGAAGTCGCCATGTCTGCCCCTATGGCACAAGCAAGAATAGGATTTAAAATGTCAGCCGATGCTGATAAGGTCGAAGATGTTAGTGTTGACCTTTCAAGTGAAGAAAAAGCTGATTTACCTCCTCCAAATGAGGAAAACAAAGAAGATTTCTCCGATGTAAAAGTCCGTACCAATCTCAAAGAAACGGTCTTTTTCTTCCCGAATCTCTATACAGATGAAGAAGGAAATATCATCCTTAAATTTACGATGAATGAGGCTTTGACCAAATGGAAATTTCTAGGACTGGCTCATACCAAAGATTTACAAATTGGTACAACTGAAAAAGAAGTTATCACGCAAAAAGATTTGACGGTTGTGCCAAATGCACCACGATTTTTTAGAGAAGGCGATACGATTGAGTTTACTGCCAAGGTAAGTAATTTGACCGAAAACGCTTTAGCAGGAACGGCGGTTTTGGAATTATATGATGCTTTGACCATGCAACCAATTGATGATTTATTAGGAAATCAGAATACTCAAATTTCTTTTAATTCAGACGCTGGTCAATCCGATAAGTTGGCTTGGAAACTGACTATTCCCAAAGGCAAAGTCCAAGCAATCACGCATCGCGTGATTGCTAAAGCAGGTAACTTTAGCGATGGCGAAGAAAGCTCACTTCCTATTCTAAGCAATCGAATGTTAGTGACCGAAACCATGCCTTTACCCGTTCGAGGAAAAGAGAAAAAGAATTTTACCTTTGAACGAATGTTGGCGAATAATTCCAAGACCTTACAACATCATAATTATACCTTGGAATTTACCTCCAATCCTGCTTGGTATGCGGTGCAGGCACTCCCATACTTGATGGAATATCCGTATGAATGTACCGAGCAAATTTTCAATCGTTTGTATGCCAATAGTTTGGCGACTTCAGTTGCTAATCAGCATCCTAAAATTCAACGGATTTTTGAACAATGGAAAGGAACGGATGCGATGTTAAGTAACTTGAGTAAAAATCAAGAACTCAAATCTGCGCTTTTGGAAGAAACGCCTTGGGTGCTCAATGCTCAAAGCGAAGAAGAACAAAAAAAACGCATTGGTTTGTTATTCGACCTCAATAAAATGAGTCAAGAGTTGGAAGTTGCCATCCAAAAAATCAATGACCGTCAATTATCCAATGGAGGATTTTCTTGGTTTCCTGGTGGGCGAGACAATCGTTACATCACACAATATTTGGTTGAAGGTATGGGACATCTTAATAAATTAGGTGTCTTCAAAAATATCAATCCTAAGTTGGGTCAGAAATTATTATCAAGTACCCAAAAAGCCGTTCAGTACATAGATGCTCGTATGGTCGAAGACTACGAAGATCTGGAACGCCGTGTCAATGCTGGCAAAGCCAAATGGGAAGACGACCATTTGTCGCATTTGGTGATACACTATATATATTCACGTTCTTTTTTCCTCAATCAAAAACAGTTACAAGTTAGCAATGATGGAGATTTTGAAGAGAATGCACAACAGTATGTTTTTTCTAAAAAAGCTCTTAAAGTTTGGAAGTATTACCTCGGTCAAGCCGAAAAATATTGGTTAAACAAAGGGATTTATCAAGAAGGAATGTTGGCTTTGGGTTTGAACCGAACAGGAAATACTAGCACGCCTAAAAAAATCATTCGCTCGCTCGAAGAACGCTCGCTAAATGATGCCGAACAAGGTAAATATTGGAAATATAATACGGGATATTATTGGTATCAATTGCCCATCGAAACCCATGCTTTGATGATTGAGGCTTTCGCCGAAATCGCTGATAATCCAAAAACGGTGGACGACCTTAAAGTTTGGTTACTCAAAAACAAACAAACCAATCATTGGAAAACCACAAAAGCAACTTCTGCGGCAGTTTATGCTTTGCTTTCCAACGGCGACAACTGGTTGCTCGACGACCAAGCCGTCAATATTAGTCTAGGCGTTCGAGGTTTGGACGACCAAATTGCACGTGCTCAAGCCAAAGCCGAGGCAGGAACGGGATATTTTAAAATAGATTTCCCTGCCGAAACGATTAATGAATCAATGGCAACTATCGAAGTTAACAATCCTAATAATGTCGTTGCTTGGGGAGGCGTGTATTGGCAATATTTTGAGGACTTGGATAAGATTACTCATTTTGAAGACACGCCTTTAAAATTGGATAAAAAATTATTCAAAGAAGTTGCTTCAGACAGAGGGCCACAACTTGTTCCAGTTGAGGACAATGCTTCGCTCAAAGTTGGTGATAAAGTAAAAGTTCGTATCGAATTGCGTGTTGACCGAACGATGGAATACGTCCACATGAAGGATATGCGTGCTAGTGGATTTGAGCCGATTAATGTATTGAGTCAATACAAATGGCAAGGCGGTTTGGGTTATTACGAAAGTACAAGAGATGCTTCTACCAACTTCTTTTTCAGTTATTTACCCAAAGGGACTTATGTTTTTGAATATCCTTTGCGTGTACAACATGAAGGGAATTTTTCGAATGGTGTGACAACAATTCAAAGTATGTATGCTCCTGAATTTACGAGTCATTCGGAAGGGATACGAGTGGAGGTAGAGTAAAAAAAAGCCCTCGCAAGATTTTCTTGCGAGGGCTTTTTTTATCCTAAATATAGAATTATTCATTGCTAGGGCCAGGTACTAAAGTACCATTACTAGCCGTACAAGTCGATGGGCAAAAGGGACAAGGTTCACCCGTAATGCTATCCATTAGACCACTAACATCCATTAAGCCAAATGTATAAGTACTCACATTATCTGCTGCACGATATGCAGTTATAGTATAATCGCCATCACTATTTGGACCAACAATAAGAGGTTGAATAGTAGTTGCATCCAGAGGAACGAGCACACCTCCTACATAATCGTACAAACCACCATCTGGCCCCGTACCCGTAAGCGTAACATTTGTAAAGGGTGGAGCACCATCAATAGTTATTATTTCTTGTGCATATTCATTTGTTCCATCCATATTCAAGTCTAAACCCAAATCACAATTACAAGGATCTAGTATATCAAGAAAAGGACAAGTCAATTCGTACATTCCAGTTGCTTCACATCCAGCAGGAGCACCAGGTATGCTTGCTGTCCAACTAACCGTAACATCTGGACTAAAAATAAATAAACTAGGAGGAATTGGACTACCTGGAGTAGCAAATCCATTTGTACTATATAAAATATCCAAACCTCCACAATTATCTATCACCGTATCGGTACATTCACCACCAGCAGGATTTTCAGCATCAGGTATCGGGTAAACCGTCAACGTATAAGTACTTATAAAATCGTATGTATCGCCTGAAGAGTCCGAACCATTTCCATCTACATCATCAAAAGCATAAGCCGAAACTGTCTGTACTTCACTTGAACAACCTGGGTTAGAAGAATGAACACCATCTGGAACAATTCCATCAGGCATTGTAGAACCAGCAATTGGAGTCACGGTAGAATATACCACATAACCACTACCAGTCACTTGGGTCGCATAATAATCCTCTACAGCAACTTGCCAAGCAGGAAAATCATCTGTTCCTCCACCTGTACATACTACTCCATCATCAGGATTGGGAGCTTGTGCAAGGAGACTTTGTGTTGTTAGTACACACAAAAAAGAAAGAAAAAGTAATCGAACTGAATCCATTTTACGTTATTTTTGAGTAATTAAATCATTTACAAAAGAATACCACTGAAGACTATAAACACAAACAGCATTTATAATAATCAAATGATAATTTCAAAAAACTTCGGAAAATGGGTAAAGAAAAAATGTCTTGGATAAGCTCTAAGTAGAAATACTATAGAAGATATATAGTAAAAAAACTCATATTTTATTTGTATCACAAAGAAACCAAAAATATGGCGTTTATTCAAATTGATTTAAAAAAAAATTATAAATGAACTATATTTCTATAATTGGATTGAGTTGTATGTTTTCTTTCCAAACTTTGATTGCACAAATGACTATAAAAATCACACATTTACCTAATAATACTCCATACGGTACGCCGCTACACTTAGCTGGAAATTTCAATAATTGGAATCCGAATGATGCGAACCATCAATTTCGTCAATTAGAAGATGGAACTTGGAGCGTCACCTTTTCGCCTCCTCAAGGTGACTTATGGTTTAAAATAACACGAGGCAATTGGGAAACCGTCGAAGGAAATCAACATAGCCAATTTCTTCCCAATCGGCATTATTATTTTCATGGTGGACATCCTGTTTTTGAAGTACAAGTACAGGCGTGGGAAGACTTGGGCGTAGCCCAAGACCAAGTCATCAATTCAGCAGGTACTCCGAGTACGGCGACTGACAACGTTTATCTTTTACAAGAAGATTTTTACATTCCTCAACTCAAACGTCATCGTCGAATTTTGATTTATTTACCCAAAGATTATTATTCCAATTTTGATAAAAAATATCCTGTCATTTATGCTCACGATGGTCAAAATATTTTTGATGCGCATACTTCATTTTCGGGCGAATGGGAAATTGATGAAAGTCTCAATCGCCTTTTTCAACAAGGCGATTCTGGTGTTATCGTTGTAGGTATAGATAATGGTGGTGCAGAACGACTCAACGAATATACGCCTTGGTCGCATCCCGAATATGGAGGTGGACAAGGAGTAGCCTATACTGATTTTATTGTACAAAATCTAAAGCCTTTTGTTGACAAAAAATATCGAACGCTTCCTGAACGGGAAAAAACTTGTATCATGGGCAGTTCTTTAGGAGGCTTGATAAGTTTGTATGCTGCGATCAAATATCAAAATGTATTTGGTAAGGCAGCCATTTTTTCGCCTTCTTTGTGGTTTTCCGAAAAGGCCTTTGAGCAAGTCACAACAATTGGCAAACAAGCAGAAATGAGAATCTATTTGTTGGCTGGACAACAAGAAGGCAATGGCTCAGTAGCCGAGGATGTGCGCCGAATGTATCATGGTTTGCTGGAAGTAGGTTTCTCAAAATCAGAGATTTTTTTGGATATTGATGATGATGGAACTCATAGCGAGTGGTATTGGAAAAGAGAATTTCCAGATGCTTATCGGTGGCTACTACAAAGCGCTTTCTAAAACTATACTGTTCATGGGATAAATTGCCGAATTTATTCTAACGGCAATTTTCCCGTGAACAGTGATGCCGAAGAGGTAAAGCCTTCATTTCATTTTCGGTTTTTTACCTCGTTCTCGGTATAAATGGAGTGTACATAGGTGTTCCTATGTACTTTGGCCTCAAATTTGAAAGGAATTAGTATAATCTTAGTTAAACCCTTCCCACACGCAAACCGTAAATCTCTTTAAGAAACCATATTTTATTGGAAAAGTCTAATACTAATCATTCAATCGAATACTGTAAAGTTCTATTTTTCATCCCCCTCTAAAACTCCCTTTTTTATCCCCTTGGATAATAATTATCCATAAATTTTGCGAACTCGTTTTGACCGTTTGTAAAAAAATAAAGTTTTAAACTGTTTATTTTTCAAGATTATACATTCCAAAACAAATAAAAATTTGATTATAAAATGCCAAAATACATTTT
>JAHDEQ010000310.1 GCA_020628755.1 Saprospiraceae bacterium | reverse complement strand
AAAATTCTTTTTAGTTTTTCTTTTCTGATTTTAATGATGATTTCCATCCAATTTTCGTCCTGCGAAAACAACACCTTTAGTCAAGGTGAAATTTTGTATGAAAATTTTTGTGCTTCTTGCCATATGAAAGATGGCAAGGGACTTCGTGGCCTCATCCCTCCCCTCGCAAATGCGGATTACCTCAAAAATAATCAATCTCAAATTGCTTGTATTATACGGAATGGAATGACAGGAAAAATACAAGTCAATGGAAAAGAATACGAACAAGCCATGCAAGCCATCCCCCAACTTTCAGATTTTGAAATTGCCAATGTTATCAATTATATCAATCAGGCTTGGGGCAACGATTATGGCTTTAGAACAATACAAGAAGTAAGAACAAGTTTGGAAAATTGCCCGCCAGTTCAAAATTAATTGAAGTTGCAGAACAAATAAATGAATTAGTCCTTTAATTTTTCTTAGAATCTTAATTAATTTGTAACTTTGTTACAATTAAACGAATATACAACATGAAATCTTTAATACGTCTTGCCATCATCATAGTTTTAGGGATTATTGGCTACAATTATTTCTATGGTACAGTCGAAGAAAAAGCACAATCCAAAGAAATTGTAGATGAAGTGGGCAGTGCGGGCAAAAAAATCTTTAAATCCGTTGGAAATTTGCTAAAATCTGAAAAAACAAAGTACGAAAATGGCAAATACGACGAAGCGATGGGTGATTTAAAGCAGGTCTTTGGCAAACTCAAAGAACGTGCGAATACTGAAGGTTCTGACATCAAGCAAGAACTCAAAGAGTTGGATAAGCGCAGAGAAAAATTAGAAAAGGACATTCAGAGTGATGATGTAAAAACTAATGAAGATAAAAAGAAGAAACTCAAAGATGAGTTTGAGAAAATATCAGAGGCTGCAAAGATATTGATAGAAAAAATGCAAAATAAATAATTGCAAAGATACTTTTAGGAATGGTCTCCGTTTAAACACCCCCCAAACCATACCTAAGAAACGAGGCTTTATTAAGCCTAAAGCATTAAACCCTTAGGGTGCTGCATTTTCGGATGTAGCACCTATTTTTTTGGAGTCCTATCGCTGGCTGTTCCATTTTCGACTAAAAAGGAGTGATAACTTATATCCAATTCATCCAACATTTTTGGGATTCGCTCAATGTTGGTATCAGAAATAAAGACTTGACCAAATTCTTCATCTATCAACAATTGCAACAATTGTTGGACACGTTTACTATCTAATTTATCAAATAAATCATCTAATAATAAAATAGGGTCGAGCTTTTTTTGCTTACGCAAAAAAGCATATTGTGCCAATTTAAGTGCAAAAATGTAGGACTTGAGCTGTCCTTGAGAAGCAAATTTTTTGAGTGGTTTTTCATCTAGTTTAAAAACCAAATCGTCTTTATGTGGGCCTTGTGTCGTGCGCTGCAAAATTCGGTCTTTTTCGATATTTTGTTCCAGTAGTTTTATAAAATCTTCTTTTTGTAAATGACTGTTATATAAACAAGATACTTGTTCTTTGTCGCTAGAAATCATTTTATAGTATCGCTCAAAAACAGGTTGAAACAACTCTACAAATTGGCTTCTTTTTTCAAAAATAACGGCTGCTGGATTGAGCATCTGCTGATTATAGGTATTGAGCAAAGCATAGTCAAAATGTCCACTTTCGGCAAATTGTTTTAAAGCAGCATTGCGTTGTTTGAGGACTTTATTGTATTGCAACAATTTTTTGAGGTATTCCGCATCTTGTTGAGCCAAGGTATTGTCCAAAAAACGCCGCCGTACTTCGCCCCCTTCCCTAGCCAAACTCGTATCGTCAGGTGCAATCATCACGATAGGTAAAAAACCAATATGCTCTGATAATTTATCGTAAGCTACTGCGTTGCGTTCGATTTCTTTTTTCTTGGCAGGAATGACTTTGGCCACAATTTTTTCGCTTTTCCCTAAGCGATTAAAATGACCTTCGAGTCGAAAAAAGTCCATTTGATGTTGGACAATATTGCGGTCATTGATACCAAAATGACTTTTGGTCATACATAAATAGTAGATGGCATCGAGCAAATTGGTTTTACCCATGCCATTGTCACCTACAAAGCAATTGACACTATCTGAAAGCTGTAGGCTTTCAGAAGCGTAATTTTTAAAGTTGGTCAGTATGAGATTTTGGAGAATCAATTATTTCCTGAGAAAATTTAGTTTCTATGATTTTAAAAAAAACAAGTAAACCGCCGAATACAATAAGCCAATTGACGCGCATCGTATAGCGACTATTGTGTGTATTGCCTACCGAACCACAAATTAAATCATTAAAAAAGACAATTGCTAAAACAAAAAGCAGAAAATACCAAAGATTTGAAAATTCTATTGTTTTCCGATGTTTTATCAAGAACCAAAAGATGAGTATCATACTCAAAATCAGTAATATCCCATTGATGGTATTAAGGCCAAGCCAAGTAACGGTTATCTTGGAGTGAAATGAGCCACTATATACTGCATTTTCTATTTTTTTGAAATAAAAAGGGTCAAATTGCTTAGAATGTGTAAGTCGATATAAATCGTTTTTTGAAATGTATTTTCTTAAATTCTTTTTGATGGCTTTTCTAAAACCATCCGAATAAAAAACGATAAGCCAATTGTTGAGGAATATTTTAGCTGTTTTTCGGACAACATGCCTTGTATGATAATAAAGATATTTGGGGTCTTGAAAAGAGACTTTGACGATTTGGTCAAAATCTTTTGACCATTCTACATATGTGGTATTGTCAGGTGTACGTTTGCCATGACTGATGTCATTCCAAATGGCATTTACCGCACCTTTGTCCTTGTATTCGCATAGTTTAAAATTGTATTCTTCACAATAATCATCTAAAAATTCTTTTAGATAATCATCACCTTGCATTTGTCTAATCCAAATCAGAGAGCCTGAAGTAGCACTATTGCCAAACTTTTTGAGGAAAGGATAATTTATTGCGGGACGCAATAAATAGAAGGAAAAAAGAAAAACAGCTACAATCATTAGAGCTTGTCGAAGGTATTTTGGCTTTCTGTTTTTATACCATTCTATTCCTAAAATCATTAGTACTGATAAGAAAAAAAGTAAAAATATACTCTTATAACTATTGTGTGCTATCAAAGAAAGACAGACAATCAAAAACAAAATACCTTTTATAAGTAGCGATTTTTTATCGTTAAATACAAGTTGAAACCATGCTAAAAAACCCGTCCCGATAAATATATCTGCCATGATTAGATTAGAAGTCCAGGGCAAAGTGGTAAATAGTCCTAAAATAGAAATGGCTATAATAAAAACAGCTTGATTCGATAGTTTTGCTTTTTCTTTTGTTGGAAATAGAAAAACAATGTTTTCATAAATCAACCAACTACATAGCAAATTTTGAACGAATATAATACCCCAAAGCGAAGCAAATCCAGCACTCATGCCAATACAATAAAAACTATACGTAGAAGCCCAGTGCGAACTCATTTGCATTTGGGCAGCTCTTTTCAAATAGCCAATACTGTCGCCCATGAGCAAAGGTGCACCATTGTGGAAAGCCAGCAAGGATA
>JAHDEQ010000309.1 GCA_020628755.1 Saprospiraceae bacterium | reverse complement strand
TGTTTTGTTTTTTGCATCGAAATGCAAAAAGAGTTACTAATTCACCAAAGTCACATCACCTTTAAAGGTCAAAATATTTCCATTAATCAATTCTACCTCAAAAAAGTAAAGATATACTCCTGGATTGAGTGCTTTGTTGCGAAATCTTCCATTCCATCCTGTTCGAGCATTCGGAATAAAATCAGTTGCTTCATACAAATTATTGCCCCAACGGTCATAAATGAGCATTTTGTTGACTTTGCTCACTAAATTCTCTTTTGCATACAATTGGAAAACATCATTTGTCCCGTCCTCATTGAGTGGCGAAAAGGCATTCGGAATATAAATGTCTTTTTCAACAGATACCCGCAAGGCAATTTGAGCCGAAGCCGAACAACCATTTTCATCTACAATAGTCAAACTATAACTACTGTTATTCAGAGGTTGAACCGTCGGTTGTAAACAATCCGAACAACTCAATCCTTCGGTAGGAAACCAAGCGATGGAATCAATTTGCTCGAAGAGCAAATTGATTTGGGGTTGCATTTTGTGGTCATCTCCTAAACTCAATTCTACCAAAGGAGTAAGTCCTAAGCTGGGTTCGTTACCATCAGGTAGCACAAAAGCCTCTACCAATTCGCAGCCATTTATATCTTGTACAGTCAGGTCGTACGCCCCTGCTTGTACATCGTGAAATTCACCTTCACTAAAAAAGTTTGTTCCACCGTCTATCGAATACATATAAGGTGCTTCGCCCCCCTCAACATGACTAATGTGGATACTACCTCCGTCCCCTTTGCAGGCAGGCACCACACGGTCAGTTTGCATTAAAGTTGGATAATTGGTGTTTTCGATTACGATTAGAGCATCTTGTGCAGAACATCCGTTCTCCTGATTGGTAACGACCAGCAAATAGGTTCCTGGTAAGGAAACAGGATAGCTTAAATTGTCTTCACTATTTTCTAATTTTTTATCATTGAGCATCCAGTAAGAATCTGTCGAATAATCACTTTCTACAAGTGCTTGTAAATTGACTTCTGTTGTACTACAAGTAAGTTCCAGATTTTGGCCAGTCGTCACTGTGGGAGTATCTAGGTTTTGCGTCACTGTGACCGATGCGGTATTGGTACAACCATTTTCGGTATTGGTCAAAACTACTTGATAATTCCCTGGACTATTAATTGTTGGATTTTCAGTTGACTCGCCCGATAAAATATTACCATTGGAGGTTGACCATTCGTAAGTAATATCATTAGCAAAAAAGGTATTGATATTTAATTCTGTTTCGGTCAGGGTACAGGTCAATTCGTCCATAGCCGCAGCTTCCGCTTGCGGCAAAACCGTATTTTCTTGAACGATGGTGCTGAGTTCAGTCGAACAACCGTTCTCATCATTTGTTATCGTCAAAGTATAATTACCTGCTTGATTGACGTTTGCCAAAAGGGAGTTTTCACCTGACAGAATATTACCATCAGGTGAACTCCAAAAAAGCGTGTTATTGTTTCCTGATGTGGAAACACTTCCGTTCAATGTTACAGTTGTATTAATACATGTGATTTCTTGTGGTGTTTCTATAGCACCTTCGGGGTAGGCAATCGCATTGGCTACCTCTACTTGAGTTGTTTGCGTACAAGCCAAATTGTCCGTTATCGTTACATCATAAGTATCAGGTTCAATGTTTTCTAAAAGTGAAGTATTTCCAAAATTGCCATTCCAAGTATATTCAAAAGGGCCTGAAGAACCTGTTGTTTCTAATAAAATACTTCCCATGCCATTGTTGGTACAAGTCGCACTTTCAGTCGTAACAAGCGTTTCAAAATCGGATCGCTGAACAAGAACTGTTCCTTTGGCTTCGCCTATACAAGAACCAGACTCTACACTTTCGAGCGTATAAATTCCTGCCTCAGAAACTGGAATTTCAAAATTTACATCGCTTACTTCAATTGCATTTTGAGCAAGACCATCTATACTATAAATGATATTCCAAGGAGCAGCACCTTCTAATTCGACTTGGATCGTACCTTCTTCAATCGCGTCGCATAAAACGATAGTACCATCAATCTCTGCGACAGGAGCAGGATTGACATTGACTGGATATTCCGCTTCGGCAGTTTGGCCACATTCTCCCGATACTGTTACACTATATATAGTATTTGTTGTAGCAAGACTTTCTAAAGTCGGGCTTGTTGCGCCATTGCTCCATTCGTAGGTCAGGTTTTGTAAAGCACCATGATTGACAGGTTGGATAACAAAGGTCTCGTTTTCACAGAGTTCAAAATCGGTTTGAATCATTTGTATGGGTGGAGCTTCGGAGATTATCAACTCCGTTGTGGAAACGGTACACGAACAAGCATTGTCCAACTCAATGATTAAACTTTCATTTCCTTCTTGTAAATCATCAGAAAGGACATCAATGGGTAATAAAAACTCCATTTCACCAGCAGGAATGACAATAGAATTGGGAATATTAGCAAAGTCTATTCCTTCTTGGGCTGTACTTGCTCCATCAATTTGGAAATTGATGGTCACGTCTTCCTCCAAATCATCCGATGTTCGTTCAAATAAAAAGTAAGCATCATTACAAGATTCATAGACCAAATTGCTATCAGAAATAGGTGAATAGGCAGCAACTGCCGCCGTACCGCCTGCATTGAAACTATTGGCTTTGAGAAAAACGGCCGAATCATAAATGGCATCTTCACCATCGCCAATAGCCAATCGAATATGATAAGTTTGGCAAGGCATAACTTCTGCGGTTGCTGTTAAAACCACTGTAAATCCATCGTATTCAATATCGTCAAGCGCAACTGCTTCAAAAGGTTTGAAGCAGGATACGGCGTTGATTTCTCGTTCGTTTGGAACATAAAATTCTTCGTTCAAAAAATGATTGACTGTATTGATACTCACGGCCGAAGATGTGCCTGGAAGGGTGGCCACATTGATGGCATTGTTCACATAAGGTCCATTAATGCCTGGTCCAGAGATAAAAAAACCAAAAACATCATTGTATTCATCTCCTGCAAATTCGCAATACTCTTCGGATGCAAAAGCGTATTCAAATGATACCATATCAGTTGTTGGTGTAAAATCAAACTCTAAAATGGCACAATCATAAATGCGATTGGTTGCTCCATTGGCTAGAATCAATAAATCGGCATCGTTGCATAGGTCGTTATGACCTGTACTTCGAGCATTGCTGGTATTGGGGCCATAGGCATTGGTGATATTACCCGAAGACAATATAATTCCGTCCTCAATTCCGATAGAACTATTGCCATTTGAAAATTCGCCAATAGCTTTATCATTGCCCGTGTAAGTAATGTTGGTTACATCGAAGCAGCCACCTGAAATAAATCGTTCTTTGATGAGTTCCTCTGCTGTCAAACCTTGATTGATATTGATGCTTGCAGGAGATTTTAATTTTTCGTTTTGTTCTGATGCGGCTGCCTTTGCATTTTTTAGTCTTTCTTTGGTAATGAAAGAACGGTAATCGTCCTTCGTTTGAGCAAAGCTCAATTGGGTAAAAGTTGTTGTGAGTGCTAAAATTAAAATTTGGAGGTACAAATTCCTCATAACTAATCGGTTTATGGATTTATAAATGATTGATT
>JAHDEQ010000308.1 GCA_020628755.1 Saprospiraceae bacterium | reverse complement strand
TTTTCGCAAAACTGTTACTTTTTATAAAACCTACATTAAGAGTATAGAAACGGTCTTTATGGCGATAACAAAATGTGATAGAGTATAATAGGGCAAAGCGGGAAAATGTTGATGAATCGCTATTTCTTGTAAGCTATTGTACTCTATCTTTTTTTTAAATTTTTAATTTAATTTTTCTCGGATTTATGTCTATGAATTTACAAATAAGTCGTACCCTTGCACTGAAAAACAATGTACGCATGAATTCTAGCAAGCAAACCGTTTCGGAAGAAGCAATGCAACAAGAGTGGCTAGAAATACAAGCTGCTCAAAAAAATCCTGCCCTGTTTCAGCCTTTATATGTACGTTACTATGAAGGTATTTTCCGCTATATCTATCGCCGTACAGCCAACGAAAGTTTGGCTGCTGATCTTTCCTCTCAAGTATTTTTGAAAGCCATGCAAAAATTGGGTTCTTATACCTTTAAAGGTGTTCCTTTTTCAGCATGGTTATATCGTATAGCAAGCAACGAAATCACACAATATTATAGAAACCATTCTAAAAATAGGGTTGTTTCTGTTGAAGAATCACACATTGAAGACATCGTTGATGAAATCAATGATGAAGATAAAACCCAACTCAAAGCTGCTATGATTTCAGCTTTGGATTATTTGAAACCAAAAGACCTAGAAATTATTGAACTTCGATTTTTCGAGCAACGTCCGTTCAAGGAAATTGCCGATATCCTTGGCATAACCGAAAGCAATGCCAAGGTAAAAACATACAGAATACTTGAGAAGCTAAAAAAGATTATCGCTTCTAGACCAATTTAGCAAGATTAAGCCAAACCGTTTCCCAAAAAAATCTTAATCAATTTTAGAAGTGTAAGTGCATTTAAAAATTGCACTCAAAAAGAAATCCTATATGGAAAAGAACAATTACAATATAAAGCATAATTTAAAGAACCTGTCGAGTGAGGACATCTCCAAACATATGGATTTTGATGCCTTACTCCAAAACTTTGAGGCTGCCGAAGCAGCCCCTCCTCCCCAACCTGTGCGTACAAAAGTCCGCAGACTATGGCAAATTGGTATAGCTGTTGCCGCTATCTTGGTTGGTTTATTGGCTTATAATTATCTGTTTTTTCAAAATACAAGTAATTTCAATGCCACACAGGAATTGTTGGCAAGCCAGCCTTATGTCAATCCGCCTATTGAGAGCGCAGTGCCACAATTTGCAAGTTATAAGGCCAATATCAGCGAATACAAAGGTGATGTTGTCGTAACCAAACGAGGTTCTAAAATAGTTATTCCGCCTAAGGCTTTTACCAATCGTTCTGGCAATTTTGCCTTTGGAGAAATTGATATTAAATATCGTGAGTACCATGATTTTATTGATTTCTTTATGTCGGGTATTCCAATGGAATATGATTCGGCTGGTGTCAATTATATTTTGGAGTCGGCAGGTATGATTGAAGTCTATGCCGAATTGGATGGCGAACGATTGGATATGGCTCCCGAAAAATCAATTGACATTGAATTGTATTCCGAAATCAATGTTAAAGATCCCAAAAATCCGCCTTCCTATAATATCTATAAACTCGATACTCAAAAAAGAAATTGGGTCTATCAGGGAGTTGACGATATGGAAGTATTGGAACAAGTAGAACGTGCATTGGATGTTTTGGAGCAAGATGATGAAGCTACAGCTAAAAAAGGTCTTGAAAAAGAAATTGCTGCAATTGATAGTCGTCACCAAAGCAAACTAGCCGCTATTGAGGCTAGCGTTCCTCAGCCTCAAAAACCTGTTCGCCCAACTCGTGCAAATAGCAATAACTTTTCGTTTGACTTAGATATTTTTAATCCAACTAATAATGACGTTTCGACCGAACACGCTGCGGTAAGTCAAGCACAACAAGAAATTGCAGATTTGCAAAAACAATATGAAGGCATTATTTGGGAAGTATTACCAAATCAGCCTCAGTTTAACGAATCAACAGCACAAGTTATTTGGGAAGATTTTAAATTGGATAAGTCCACTAGCCAAGACTATGTTTTGACTCTAATTGGTGGAACTAAAGAACTTAAAGTTAGTGTAAAACCCGTTTTGATGGGCGAAGATTTTGATAATGCCACTGCAAATTTTGAAGCTGAAATGCTTGCTTTCAACCAACAAATGGCAGCTCGCGATGCACAATTAGCAGAACGCAAAGCCGAACTAGCCAAAGCTACTCGCATTGCCAAAGAAACGGCTAACAAAGCATACGAAGAAAAAGTAGCTGCGCTAAAAGCTGCTGGCCAAGCCGACAAAGCTACAGATGAAATGTTTAAGCATAAAGTACTGAATCGTTTTACGATAAGCTCTTTTGGTGTGTGGAACTGTGACCGACCTTTGCCGCCTTTTATTTTTGCAATGGATGCCAAAATACAAGACCAGTTCAATAAGAAATACAAAGGCAATATCGCCTATTTTGTTGATAAAAAACGCAATACAGTCAATCGTTTCGCTATTAAGGACAAAACAGTTATCCGTTTTGATAAAACAGCAGAAAACTTGATGTGGCTTATCACAAAAGACAATAAATTAGCCGTTTATCGTCCCGAAGATTTTGATAAAATAAATTATAAAGAAAAGGATCAAACCTTGGTGCTTAATCTTGTGGATACGCCAATCGAAGGCGAAGAAGATGTAGAAAAGATTCTAAGTTTTGATTAGAAAGATATACTTTTTCCCGTGTTAAACAACCTATTATAAAATACCCTTTTAACTAACTATTTACATTGATTCCTATACTTGAAATTCAAGTATAGGAATCTTTTTTTTAGCTATTTTTAAGATCTTCCTAATTCACTCTTCCACGAATATTCCAGTTAATGTTAACTTCTTGATCAGTATAATTACGTAAAGTTTCCCAATCATTTAGGCTGGTATCAGATAACAACCAATCACCATTGGCTTGCGCTGGGCCAGGGTCGCAGCCAACTGAGCGCGTATCACCTTGATGCACGACCTCTATACAAATCCATAAATCACTTTCTGAAATAGGAATAGGTAAGGTTATGGTATGTTGATTCCAACCATTAGGGCCAACACTAGAGCTAATATCTGCTGTATAAAGAGTTGTACCTGGACTACTATCTGTACCTTCTTCTCGGATAGTCAAAATACATGAAGCTGGCACCTCTTGCAAGTAAAACAAAACTTCTGTCAAGTTTTGTCCCACATATTGTCCTAGCTGCGTAGGTGTAAATCGTGCAGCAGCAATATGCGTCCCTGAAGGTAAAATAGGTGCGCTAAAATTGTCATCGTCATACTGTAAATCCGCAGAAGTTAGCTGATTTATTTGTTCATCATCGCTACCACAAGCAGTAACAAAAAGCGTAAAAATTAGAAATAAATAGGTTATTGGTTTCATAAATAATTAATTTTTCAACAATGATAAGAATGTTTTGGCAAAGACAAAACGTCTTTAACGAATCTTTAATATAAAGCAAGCTCCAAAAGCTCAGTTGCACTTTTTTTAAGATGGAATTAACGATTAAATTTAGGGGGAATTTCAATTCTGAACAGAAAAAGATTAGAGTACATTGTATATTTTTAGGGTAAAAATTGTACATTTACTTACA